>JAJZGE010000051.1 GCA_021798675.1 Pseudomonadota bacterium
TTCGATCGCGCCGGCGGTGTCGAGCGCCCACGGATGCCACAGATCCAGATCCGGGAAGGCAGTGGCCATGCGCGCCGCGTCGGCCAGTCCGGCGGCCGGATCGGCCTCGGTGTAGCGGGCGATCGCGCAGGCCTGGTCGAGCGTGGCCTGGATCGAATCGGGATGCAGGTCGGCGGTGCTGGCCGAGCCCTTGCGCTGACCGAAATACACGGTGAGGCCGAAGCCGCGATCACGGGTATGCTCGACCGTCTCCACCTCGCCCAGGCGCACGTTGACACTCAGCCCGGTGTTGATGCTGGCGGCGACTTCGGCCTGGCTGGCGCCGGCGGCGCGGGCGCGGCGGATCACGTCCTCGGCCAGCCCAGCCAGCTGGTCGAGCTCCTGCTGGCTGCGGTCCTCGGGCGCGTGGCGACCGGAGAAATGGCGATCCTGGCTGTGGACGACTTCGCTCACGTTGGGCTTCCTGAAGGTTTGACGCGTAGAATAAGCGGTTCGCAACCGCCGAATCCCGCGTGGGTCAGCCCCGGAGATGGGGCCGCCGCGACGGAATGAAAGGCGCGGCGGGAATTCCCCATGCAACCGATTGCCGGCATCTACCGTCACTACAAGGGTCAGCGCTATCGCGTGCTCGGCACCGCCCGGCACAGCGAAACGCTGGAGCCGCTGGTGGTCTACCAGGCGCTGTACGGCGACTTTGGACTATGGGTGCGACCGGCGGTGATGTTCTGCGAAAGCGTGGAGCTGCAGGGCCGGACGGTCGCCCGCTTTGCGCTGGAATCGCCCGAAAGAGCCCCTGCCGGCAACGACGCCACGCCCGCCTGACCCCAAGCCCCACCCTCCGGAGTGACCTCGTGAGCCCCAGCCGCAGCCGCAACCAGACCGAACTCGATGAAGCGGATTACGGCCCCAGCCGCACCCAGCAGCGGCGCGAGGCGCTGGCCGTGCTGGCGCTGGCGGCCCAGCTGATCGAACTGCCGCCCAGCCGGCTGGCCCGGCTCGAGCTGCCCGACGACGTGCGCCGCGAGGTCGAGATCACCCGCCGCACCACCGCCCATATCGCGCGCAAACGGCAGCTGGCGTATCTGGCCAAGGTGATGCGCCGCTTTGACGACGCCGCCTTCGCCGCGGTGCGCGCCGAGCTGGGCGAGAACCGCGAAAAGCAGCGTCAGGAAAACGCCGTCATGCATCGCATGGAAGCATTGCGCGACCGCCTGATCAACGAGGACGAAGGCGCGCTCTCCGAACTGATCGACGAGCACCCGCAGATCGACCGCCAGCACCTGCGCTCGCTGATCCGTCAGGCACGCAGCGAGCGCGAGTCGAACAAGCCGCCGCGCGCGTACCGGGAAATCTTCCGGTTGCTGAAGGAACTGCAGCAGCACGCCCTGGACGACGCACCGGCAGCACCGCAAACCCCTGCCTGATCGGCGAGCTCAGCGTTTGCAACCTCTCCAGCAGCCTCTCCACAAAAATCGGGTGGCGGGTCTCACGACCCGCCACCCGATGCCTTGTTTCAACTTCTGCTGTGCGGCTTAGATGGCCAGCCACACATAGACGTAGAGGGTGTTGTTGTCACTCGCGTTGCGACCGGCGCCGTCCACGTTATGCACCAAACCACTGAACTTGGTGAAGTAGGTGTACTGGACCCCCAGGCGCATGTTGGCGAAGGGCTCTTTCCAGGAGGTGGACTTACCAAACGGGTTGTAGTCGAACTCCAGAATGCCACCCTGGGTATTCGGCGACCCGTTGTTGCCGTAAAGCGTCAGATCATTGCTGCCGTTGCTGATGAACTGGGCCAGCGTGAAGCCATACGTGTTGCGGAACCAGTAGCTGCCCTTGACATTGAACGAGTCCAGACTGTTGTGCAGGTTCGAGGAGCCGCCGCTGCCGTAGGTGTTGTTGAGCGTCTGATTCTCGTGGACGTACAGGCCGTCGACTGTGACGGTGTGGTCACCCTTGAAGTACTGGTAGTCGCCGGACAGACCCACGTCGTTGTAGTTGTTGGTCGGGCCGGCCACCGCAACGGCGTAGCCATTCAGACCCGGGGCCGAGACGCCCTGCTTCATGTTCAGCAGGAACCCGCCAAATGTCAGATTGCCGTGCGGAACCTGCCACGTATAGGCGGCGCGGGCATACGGGGCCATCCCGGAGAGCTTGCCGTCATACGGGCCGTTGACACGATTTGCCCAAGCTGCCGAGAGCGACTTGTAGCCACCCGCTTCAACGTAAAGCTTGCCATCAATCTGGACATAAGCCGTGGCGCCGATCGACTGGCCACCCAGGCCACCGAACAGCTTTGGTGCCGCCGGCGCACCCGGAGCAAGATCCGAGGCCATGTAGGGATAACCCCAGCCCGGCGCGCTATTGAAAACATCACTGATGGTCGGATTGTTGTTGACCGAAATACCCCAGGTCCCGTCGTGATTGCCATGGCTGAACGGTCGGGCGTAACGCACGTCGGCGTTGTCCCAGCCGAGCAGACCACCGTTCTCCGAATAGGTCGCCTGGGCGAACATGCCCATGTGGTCGGTCAGACGGCCGGCCAGAAACAGTGACGCCTGCTGCAGCTCGACGTTGTTGTTAGTGCCGTACTTGGGGGGCATACTGGCCGGGTCTTGTGCCTTGGCCGTATGCGTGAACGATTCGACCAGCATCGCCGACAGCGGCACCTTGGCGTCGTTGCCAACCTTCATGGTGTAGCCGTTGATCTTGAACACGCGCCCGAACGGCGTCAGTTCGGGGCCAAATCCACCAACGTGGCATGCGACGCAGGCCTGATGCGTCTGGCGGGCGTATGAGGGCACCGCCAGTACCAGCGTGGGAGCCAGCAGCAGGCCAGTGGCCAGCGCCATCTTGTGCCATAGCCGGCTCCCGGGCCGGGCTGGGCCGATTGTCCGAGCTCGCATCGCAAACATGGTCTTTACTCCTCAAACGTGTGGTTAAAATCTTGTTGAGACAAGCGTAGAGATGTCTGCCCGCTGCCGTTTTGACTTCGATCAAGTGCGCTCGATGCGGCGTGCCCACGGGCAGCCGGGCAGCACGCAGCGGATCGCCAGCGGAGGCCGCCACGCGTGGCGGCCGCAAAGCGCGCCAGCAAGCGGTTTGTGGGGTGTGCAAGCGGCGCATCGCCGCGCTCGCGGAAACGGCATGCGTGCGAATTCGGCGCCCGTACCCGGCTGCCCGCCGGCTGGACCTGCGGCACTGCGCCACAGGGCCAGCCGGGGAACAAATGGCGATGGCCATGCGCGTCGGCGGTGCGGAAGCGCTGTCCACGGACGCCGCACGGGGCCATGCCGGCGTGGCGGCGTGCAGCACAGGTCATCTCAGGGGGGCGCGCCAGATCGATCTAGGCGAGCCGCAGCAGCCACAGCAGGGCCAGCCACAGGGGTGGCCGCGCCGGCGTCGCGCGCCTGCGGGGTACTGCTGACACGGTCCGGGGAAAGCAGCGAAAACCTGGAAGTGGCGCTGCATCCGCCACGCCGTCCGCTTACGCCACGGGCATCACGACGCGGTGCCGCCCACCGTCATGCTGTCAATCTTCAGGGTCGGCTGGCCCACGCCCACCGGCACGCTCTGGCCGTCCTTGCCGCATACGCCGACACCTTCGTCGAGCTTGAGGTCGTTGCCGATCATCGAGACGCGGTTGAGCACTTCCGGGCCGCTGCCGATCAGCGTGGCACCCTTGACCGGACGCGTGATGCGGCCGTCCTCGATCAGGTAGGCCTCGCTGGCCGAGAACACGAACTTGCCGTTGGTGATGTCGACCTGGCCACCGCCGAAGTTCGGCGCGTACAGCCCGCGTTTGACCGAGCGGATGATCTCGGCCGGATCGTGCGCGCCGGCCAGCATGTAGGTGTTGGTCATGCGCGGCATCGGCAGCGTGGTGAACGATTCGCGACGACCGTTGCCGGTGGATCTGACGCCCATCAGGCGCGCGTTGAGCTTGTCCTGCATGTAGCCCTTGAGGATGCCGTCCTCGATCAGCGTGGTGCACTCGGTCGGGGTGCCCTCGTCGTCGATGCTGAGCGAGCCGCGACGGCCGCTGAGCGTGCCGTCGTCGACCACGGTGACGCCCCTGGCGGCGACGCGCTGGCCGACGCGGCCGGCGAAGGCGGAGCTGCCCTTGCGGTTGAAGTCGCCCTCCAGTCCATGGCCGATCGCCTCGTGCAGCAGTACGCCGGGCCAGCCGGGGCCGAGCACCACGGTCATGCTGCCGGCCGGTGCGTCGACCGCGTCGAGATTCACCAGCGCCTGGCGCACCGCCTCGTCGGCGAACGCCAGCGCGCGACCGTTCTCGATCAACTCGCGATAGCCATAGCGGCCGCCGCCGCCGGAGCTGCCCTGCTCGCGCCGGCCGTTCTGCTCGGCGATCACCTGCACACTCATGCGCACCAGCGGCCGCACGTCGGCCGCCAGGGTGCCGTCGGAGGCGGCGATCAGGATGGTGTCCACGGTGGCGGCCAGGCTCACGATCACCTGCCTGACACGCGGATCGCATGCGCGCGCGTGCGCGTCGACCTCACGCAGCAGCGCGATCTTGTCGGGGTTTGGCAGGCTATCGACCGGATCGATCGCCGGGTACAGCTGGCGTGCACCGTTCAGCGCCAGCGGCCGGCCGGCACCCTTGCCGTCGTGGGCGATCGCCCGCGCGGCGCGCGACGCTTCCAGCAGCTGCGGCAGCACGATCTCGTCGGAATAGGCAAAACCGGTTTTCTCGCCGCTGATCGCGCGCACGCCCACGCCCTGCTCGATCGAATGGCTGCCGTCCTTGACGATGCCCTCCTCCAGCAGCCACGACTCGCTGCGCGAATGCTGGAAATACAGGTCGGCGGCATCGATCGACGGCCCCATCAGCTGGGTGAACACGCGGTCGAGATCGCCGGTGGCGAGGCCACCGGGGGTGAGCAGCTTGCTCTGCGCGAGCGCAATCAGGGAATCCATCGGTGGTCGGTCGTCTGCGGTCAGGGGCTGACTATGGCATATGGGGCTGTCGCGCCAGGCTTTAAAGCGCGCCGCGCGAACGACCAGCCGAGGCGGCCGGTGCGGGCGCGACGCGGCCGCCGGCGGCGGGCAGATGACCTGGCTTGTAAGGCACCGTCAGCGGCAGCGGAGCGGCCGGCAGACCGTGCTTCTCGATCAGCGTCATCACCGGCTTGTCCCAGCTGCCGGTGACCTTGTAGCGCGCAGCGGCGGCCTGGTTGAGGCCGTGGCCGAGCAGTCCCTGCATGGCGAAGCCGGCCGCCGCCCCGATCGGACCGCCTACCACCGCGCCCACCAGGGGCAGGCTGTTGCCGATGTGCGGCACCACCCGCACCTGCTGGTCGTAATCGTGTGAGCGCAGACCGGTGCGGCCGCTGATGCTGATGTTGGCCGCCGGCCCCAGGATCACCAGGTTGTCGGTGGTGGCGTTGCCATCGGCCAGGCGGAAGTCGCCCTTGATCGAATCGAACGCCAGCCCCTTGCCGAACACGTCGCCGAAATCCAGCGTGAGCCGGCGCGGCAGCTCGGCCACCGAGACCAGCCCGAACAGCCGCCCGACGCCCGCCGGCACCTCGGGAATGCGGCCGTTGCTGACGTTGACGCTGAGCTTGCCATCCATGTTCGCCAGCGCCAGCGCCGACGGCGCACCCGGCCAGCGGGCATCAAGCCGGTCGTGCGTCTTGCCGCCGTCGAACAGGCCCTCGTAGCCGAGCGCGCTGAGCATGTCACCGAGATTCTCGGCGGCAAACTCGATGCGCATCTGCGTGTGGCTGTCGCTGGCGTTGCCGTCCCAGTCGCCGCTACCGGTGATCTGCACATGGCTGGACAACGCGCGCAGCTGGTCGATGTGCAGGCCGCGCGCAGTCGGCCAGGTTTCCAGCCGCGCATCGCCCAGCTTGGCATCGCCCAGGCGCAGGTCGCTCACCCACAGGTGCAGCGGCGGCAGCGCCTGCGGATTGATGCCGGTATCGGCCGGGTTGTCCACCGCCGCGTTCGCCGGGGCGGCGGGAGCCGGCGTCTTGCTGACCGTCGCATCCTTCGGCCAGTACAGCCGCTGCAGCCGCGCGGTGATGCCACGCTTGTCCATTTCCTGGGTCGGCACGCTGAAGCTGCCTGCCATCGCGGGGCCGTTTACGTCGATGTTGAGCATGCCCGGCTGCGGTATCGCGCGCACCGTGATGGCGCCCAACGGATGGCCGAACCACTGGCTGTGGGCGGCGCTGAGGTCGAGGCTTTCCAGCGTGGGGCCGCCGCTGCCGCTGCCGGCCACCACGTGCTGCACCCACCCGGTGATGTCGAGCTGATCGGCGTGACCGCGGAAGCGCAGGCCCTGCGGCGGCAGCGTTTGCGGCATCTCGCTGCCCAACGCCAGCGTGCCGCGCAACGGATGCTGCGCGCCATCGGGCAGCTGCAGGTGGCCGCGCAGCAGCTGGCCGAGGCCGAACTGCAGGTCGCTGCCGTTGACCGGCAGGCCCAGCGCCAGATGCAGCGGCAGGTTGGCCGCGGCCGGCTTGTTCAGCGGCGCCGGCAGCGTGAGCGCAATGCCATCCAGCGCCGAGTCGATGGTGAGCGTCTGGGCCAGCGCATCGCTGCCCGGCACGTGCGCAATGCTGAAGCCGACCATGAAGGGGCTGCGTCCGTCGGCCGTCTGCCCCAGCCACTGCAGCGACGGATAGCCCTGCACCAGGTCGGCAAAGGCATAGTTGCCGCGAAGCTGCGCCGACAGCACGCTGGCCGGATCGCCGGTGGCGGCGCCGAGCGCCAGTTGCAACCGCGATGGTTGCCCGCGGAAGCCGCCAGTCAGCGGCCCGGCCAGCATGCCGTGCGCGTCGAACTGCAGTGGCCCGCTGAGCTGGTCCAGCTGCAGGTTCCAGGCCGGTGCGCTGAGGTCGGCCCCCTTCAGCTGGGCGCTGCCGCTAAGCTGCAGGTCCTGCGCGTGCTTCAACGGCAGGCTGAGGTGGAAATCGAAGCTGCCGCTGCCGCCCAGCGAGAGCTTGGCCAGCGTGTCGGCCTGGTGGCGGCCGATCGGGCTGTTGCGCACGAAATTCATCAGGCTGGCGCCGCTGCCGCTCCCCTGCACGTTGAGATCGAGCAGGCCGTCGGCGAAATCCGGAATCAGCGCCACTGCCTTGTCCGCCTTCACGCCCAGCGACTGGCCATCGCTGGCCTCGATCAGCATGCCGTTGTTGACGAAGCTGGCCACCGCATCAACGCCCTCGACGCGCGGCCAGTCCTTGCCGTAATCCAGCGTGAGGTCGCTGATCACCGCGCGCGCCTCGAAGCGGCCCTCGTTATGGCGGAACGGCCAGTCAGCCAGATCGCCGCGCAGAAGCACCTGGGCCTGATCCAGCTGGCCGCTCACCAGCGCGTGGTCGAGCCAGCCGATGGTACCCGGCGACATCGCGCCGAGCGGCCAGAACAGCTTGGCCGCGGCCACCTCACCCTGTGTCAGGCTGGCGTAGAGATCCAGCACCGGCTTGCCGCCGCCCGCCGGCAGCGAGGCCTTGCCGCGCAGCTGGCCGGCATAGCCGGCGCCAACGAAATCCAGCGGATCGGCACCCAGGCGCCAGTCGCCGTCGGCCTGCCAGAACGCCAGCGTGCCGGCCACTTTCGACAGCACCAGCGGCTGGCGGAACAACTGCGGGAACTGCAGCGTGGTGGCCTGCGCCGGCAGCTCCAGCGAGTACGCCTCGGGATCGCCGCGCAGCAGCCCCCGCAGGCCGCTGAAGCCCGGCAGCTTGCCGACCGGATCGATGCCCATATTCCTGAACGCCAGCTCGATCGCCTGCACGCCCCCGGCAGCGCTCCAGTGCAGCGCCAGCCGCGTCAGTTCGCCGTGCGGATGTCCGCTGCCCAGCCACTGCGCCAGCGTCGGCGCCAGCGCCGGCTTGAGCGCCAGCCACGGCAGCAGCGGTGCCAGCTGCAGCTGGCGTGCAGCGATGCCGGCGCTGGCCTGGGCACTGCCGGGCCGGTGCAGGTTGAGCGCCAGCGCGCTGCCGTCGTCGCCGGCCCAGCGGATGGCGTAGCCGTCGCCCGTGCGGCGCAGGCCAGCCAGCCCGCGCAGGGTCGCCACGCTGGCGCTGGCACCATCGGGCGCGCCCAGCGTCAGCCGATCCAGGTCGAAGCGAATCACGCTGTTGTCCACCCGGCCGTGGCGCCAGTCGAGCCACGCGGCGACGCGGCCATGGCCCTCGATCGCCGTGTAACCGTGCAGATCGATTCCGGCCAGCAGCGGCTTCAGATCAACACCGTCGACGCCAACCCAGACCCGGCCGGCACTTCCGTCCAGCGCGAAGCGCCCGGCGGTGCGCAGCGCGGCGGTCTCGCCAAGCCGCCGCAGCGCGCCGGCAAAGCGCAGCCGGCCGCCACCGAGGCTGAGGCGCAGCTGCGGCGACTGCAGCGTGAGGCGCTTGCCCAGCTTCGCATCGCTGACTATCACGCGCAGATCGTCCAGCCACAGTCCCAGCGAAAGCCGGCCCAGCGGCATCGCCGACGGGCTGCCGCCACCGCCGAGGCCGACCCCGTTGATCTGCCAGTGGCCGGAAGCGTCGCGCGCCAGCTCCAGCTGCAGGCCACGCACGTGCACGTTCAACAAGTGCCGCGAGGGCAGCAGCCAGCCGCC
>JAJZGE010000052.1 GCA_021798675.1 Pseudomonadota bacterium
GGTGCGCGCGTCACTCTCGGTGACGTGCGCCGTCATCGCGTCGATGCCGCCCTTGGCCGACAGCGCCACGTTGAGATCCTGCGAGGCCATCGTGCCGATCAGGCCGCGCAGGTGCTCCATCGCGGTGCGGGCGCGCTCGACGTGGCCGCCGATGCGCTCGTTGAGCTGGTTCGAGTTGCTGGCCAGGTTGCGAATCTCGCCGGCCACCACGGCGAAGCCACGGCCGGACTCGCCGGCGCGCGCCGCTTCGATGGCGGCATTCAGGGCCAGCAGGTTGGTTTCCTCGGCGATCGTGCTGACGTTCTTGAGCAGGCCGAACACCGCGTCCATTTCCTTCGCCATGCCGTCGATGCGGTAGACGATGCGCAGGCTCTCGCGCGACATCTGTACGATCATGCCCACGAAATGTTCCAGCAGGTCGCCGGTGCGCGCGGCGAAATCCTGTACCGATACGCCGCCGTCCTGCACGTCGATGATCTGCTTGAGCAGCGACTGCTGCAGCGCGGTCTTGCTGGACAGGCCGTCGAAGCCGCCGCCAAGTTCGGACACCGCGTCGCGCAGCAGGTCCAGGCACTGGTGCAGCTCGCGGGTGGCGTGGCCGAGCTCGTCCACCAAAGCCGTACGCACGTCTTCCAGCGCTTCACGCACCGGACCGGCACCCGCCGGTACCGCGGCGGCAGCCGGTGCGGCAGCCTCGGCCGGTGCCTGGGCGCGCGTCGCGACGAACCAGGCCGCAGTAAGCGCCAGCACCACCAGCGGCGCCAGCCAGGCCGGATGCCAGATCAGGGTGAGCAACAGGGCGACCGCGCTGGCGATCCAGCCGGCCAGCGGGTTTCGGAAAATGGTGGCGGGAACGAATGACATGATCCTTGATCCGGGTCAGGCGCCTTTGGCGCTGGCAGTGGAGCCAAGATGGACGTGGTGCGCCAGCGCGAGCAGGCGGGCTGCAATCTGGTCGATCGGGAGCATTTCCGCAGCGGCGCCGAGCTTCCACGCGGCACCCGGCATGCCCCACACCACCGAGCTGGCCTCGTCCTGCACCAGGGTGGCGGCGCCGGCCTGGCGCAGTTCGAGCAGGCCGCGCGCGCCGTCGTCGCCCATGCCGGTGAGCAGGGCGGCCACGGTGGCCTTGCCCACGCTGGCCGCCATGGAGCGGAACAGTACGTCCACGCTGGGCTTGTGGCGGTTCACCGGCGGACCGTCGTGCAGGCGGCACACGTACCTGGCGCCGTCCCACATGGCCAGCAGGTGATGGCTGCCGGGCGCGATGTAGGCGGAGCCCTGCTGGATCGGCTGGCCGTCCTGCGCCTCGCACACGCGCATGGCCGAGCAGCGGTCCATGCGCGCAGCGAACGGCCCGCTGAAGGCGGCGGGGATGTGTTGCGTCACCAGGATCGGCGGCGCGTCCGGCGGCATCATCTCCAGCACCACGCGCACCGCCTCGGTACCGCCGGTGGAGGCACCGATGGCGATGATCGGGCTGCCGCCGCGGCTGCCAGCCACCTGCGTGCGCGGCAGCACCGCATCGGCCGAGAGGCGCGGCGCCACGTCCAGCTTGCGCACCGTGGTCCGCGCCTGCGGCCGGGCCTTGGCGGCGTGCTTGACCTTGGCGCAGAGCTCCTGCGCGGCATCGCCGAAGCTGGCGGCCAGGTCGGTGTTCGGCTTGGCATAGAAATCCACCGCCCCCAATTCCAGCGCGCGCAGCGTGATGTCCGCGCCGGCGGTGGTGAGGGTCGACACCATCACCACCGGCATCGGCCGCAGCCGCATCAGGTTTTCGAGGAACGTGAGGCCGTCCATGCGTGGCATCTCGACGTCCAGGGTGAGCACGTCGGGATCCAGCTGCTTGATCTTGTCGCGGGCAATCAGCGGATCGGGCGCCGTGCCCACCACTTCGATCTCCGGGTCGCAGGCGAGCATCGTCGACATCAGCTTGCGCACCAATGCGGAATCGTCGACTACCAGTACGCGCACTTTTTCCATTGCTCACCTTGGGCTATGCGGGGCCGAGGCCGGCGACGGCCCAAACGCGGGCCGCCGCCGGACGCAACAGCGTCAGAACAGCTCGACCTCACCCTTTATCGGATCGTTCGCCAACTGCTTGAGGTACGTGCGCTCGTTGTCCACCAGCTTCACGTCGTCGGTACGGCGCAACAGGCGCACCCGCGCCTTGCCGCTCTGCGGGAAGAACTGCACCTGGCGCGGATAGACGTCGCCGAGATCCTCCGCCACCACGCGCAGTTTCTCGGTGGCGATGTAGCGGCGCACGAATTCGATGTTGCGCTGGCCGACGTCGCTCATCTGCGCCAGCACGCGGCCGCCGCCGAACAGCTTCACGGTGAAATCCGAGCGCTGCGCACCGGCCTTGAGCAAGGCATTGATGAGGTGCTCCATCGCGTCGGAACCGTAGCGCGCGGCACGCCCCACGGTAGACGACCAGTTGTCGCCGGCACCGCGGGGTTCGGGAAGCATGAAGTGGTTCATCCCGCCGATGCCGCGCACCGGGTCGTGGATGCAGGCGGAGACGCAGGAACCGAGCACGGTGCTCACCAGCTCCTCCTGCGCGCCCACGTAGAACTCGCCCGGCAGCACCTTGACGTTCATGCAGCCCTGCACCGGATCCCAGTAGCGGCGCAGGTGCTCGAAGCCCGGCATGGCCTCCGGCAGGGTGGGTATGGCCCGGCGTTCCGAACGGCGCGCGTCCATCATCCGCGCTTCCTGTAGACGGTACGGCCGATCAGGTCGAAGTCGTCGCTGATGCCGTGCAGCGATTCGGAGTGGCCGAGGAACAGGTGCCCGCCCGCCGGCAGCAGCGCGGCATAGCGGCTGAACAGCTTCTGCTTGGTGGGCTGGTCGAAGTAGATCACCACGTTGCGGCAGAAGATCGCGTCAAACGGCCCGCGCATCGGCCAGTCGTGCAGCAGGTTCAGCGGCTTCACGGTTACCAGCTCGCGCAGGCGCGGATGCACGCAGGCATAGCCCTCGTACTGGCCGGAGCCGCGCCTCATCCAGCGCCGACGCCGCTCCTCGCTGATGCCGCCGAGCTTGTCCAGCGCGTAGACGCCGTTGCTGGCCGCTTCCAGTGCCTGCGGCGACAGGTCGGTGGCGAGGATCCTGGCGTCGATGCCACTGGCGCCGTGTTTCTCCAGCGCCTCGGCCAGCACCATCGCCAGCGCATAGGGTTCTTCGCCGGTGGAACAGCCGGCCGACCAGATGCGCAGCCGGTCGCCGTCGCGGCGCTTGTGCTTCAGCCACGCCGGCAGCAACTCGTTCTCGAGCAGCTCGTAATGGTGCGGCTCGCGGAAGAACGAGGTGACATTGGTGCTGATGACGCTGGCCAGCTCGCCCAGCTCGGCATCCGGCTCGCTGCGCAGCAGCTCGCAATAGGCCGCGTAGTCGGGCAGGCGCAGTGCGCGCAGGCGCCGCGCCAGCCGTCCCTGCACCAGCTGGCGCTTGTGCTCGCCCAGCGAAATGCCGAGGTGCTGGTACACGAAATCGCGCATGAAGCGGAATTCGGCGTCGCCGAGCAGGCCGCCGTCGTCGGCCGCCGACGCGGCCTCACCGCGGCTGGTACCGGCGACGGCACGCATGCTCAGAACTCCTTCCAGACGCCGGTGTCCGACTCGGCGGCGATGGCGCGCTGCGGCGGCGCCTTGCGCACGGCGGCGAACACCGCCTCGGTGGCCTTGGCCACTTCCTTGGCGCCACGTGCCGGCGCTGCGCTGTTGCCGCCCTTGGCCGCGGCGGCCTTGTTGCCAACGCGGAAGAAGCCCACCTGCGCGGTGAGGTCGGATGCCTGCTCCTGCATGGCGCGGGCCGCGGCCGAGGCCTGCTCGACCAGTGCCGCGTTCTGCTGGGTCATCTCGTCCATCTGCATCACGGCGTTGTTGACCTGGTCGATGCCGGCGGACTGCTCGTTGCTGGCCGCGGCGATCTCCGCCACGATGTCGGTGACCTTCTTCACGCTCTCGACGATGTCGGCCAGCGCCTTGCCGGACTGGTTGACCAGCTCCGAGCCGCTGCGCACCTTGTCCGCGCTCTCGGCGATCAGGCCCTTGATTTCCTTCGCCGCGCCGGCGCTGCGCTGTGCCAGGTTGCGCACTTCGCTGGCCACCACGGCGAAGCCGCGGCCCTGCTCGCCGGCGCGCGCCGCTTCCACCGCCGCGTTCAGAGCGAGCAGGTTGGTCTGGAAGGCGATGTCCTGGATCAACCCCACGATCTCGCCGATCTTGCGGCTGGAGGCGTCGATCTCGGCCATCGCGGCGACCGCCTTGGCGGCCACCTCGCCGCCCTGCTCCGCCTGCGCCCGCGCGCCGCTGGCCAGCTGGTTGGCGTGGCTCGCGTTCTCCGCGTTCTGCTTCACCGTGGAGGTCATCTCCTCCATCGACGAGGCGGTCTCTTCCAGGCTGGAAGCCTGCTCCTGCGTGCGCTGGCTGAGATCGTCGTTGCCGCGGGCGATCTCCTGCGCCGCGCTGTTGACCGCCTCGGAACCCTGGCGCACTTCATCCACGATGCCGCTCAGGCGTTCGTCCATGGTACGGAAGGCCTCGAGCAGGTTGCCCAGCTCGTCATGCCGATCGACCTTGATGTCGTGGCCCAGGTGGCCTTCGGCGATCGCATGCGCCACCGTCATCAGCCGCTTCAGCGTGCTGGTCAGCGAGCGCACCAGCAGGGTCGCCGTCACCAGCACGATGAGCAGGCCGATGCCCATGCCGGCCAGCACCAGCACGCGCACCTGGTTGTAGCGCTTCAGCTGCTCGACATACGCCTGCTTGACCTCGTCGCCTTGCACCTTGATCAGCTTGTCGAGC
The DNA here is from genome assembly GCA_021798675.1 of Pseudomonadota bacterium. The sequence continues at coordinate 4,812 of JAJZGE010000052.1, forward strand.
GTGTCCATGCGCAGCATCAGCGCCGGGCGGACCTCCATTTCCAGCAGGTCGTGCGAGCCGTCGTCGGACTGCTTCAGGGCGTCGGTGACATCCTTCAGGCTGTTGACGTAATCCTTGTTGGTGGCGTCCAGCGCCTTGTACTGCTTCTCGACCCTCGGGGTGAACTTGATCGCATCGAGCTGCTTCAGCAACGGCGGGATTTCTGCCTGGTTCTTCTGGAACTCGGCGAGCTTCTGCTTCACCTCGTCCGGCTTCTTGATCACGGCCGCCGCCTCACTGAGCACGATGAAGTTCATCAGCGAGCGACTGTGCAGCTCGGACATCAGTTGCACCGGCACCATGCCGTTCTCGTAGCTTTTCTGCATGCTAGAGTTTTGCCAGGACATCACGCCCAGGCCCACCGCCGCGCCCACCACCAGCATGATCGTCATCAGGCCGATCATGCCGATCAGGCGTGCTTTCACGGAGAGGGCAGTCAGCTTGGAGAGGCGGAAGCTTGCAATGAATTTCTTGATGTTCATCAGGATTCCAGGATCAAGCGGAAACTTCGACGTTGCGGACTTCGGGCAACGCGGTGCCCAGCGCATCGACATCTTCGGGACGCATCAGCTTTTCCACGTCCAGCAGCATCACCATGCGCTCGACGTGGGTGGCCAGGCCTTTCAGGTAGCGGGTATCGACGATGGCGCCCATGTCGGGCACCGGCTTGATCGCCGCCGGGTCGATATCGACCACGTCGGACACCGAGTCCACCACGATGCCGAACAGGCGATCGGCCACGGCCACCACGATCATCACGGTGGCGTCGCCATAGTCTTCACGCTCCAGCCCGAAGCGCAGCCGCAGGTCCATCACCGGCACGATGGCGCCGCGCAGGTTGAGCACGCCGAGCAGGTGCTCCGGTGCCTGGGGGATACGTGTCACGCGCGTCCATCCGCGGATCTCGCGTACCGACAGGATGTCGACGCCGTACTCCTCGCCCGCCAGGCTGAAGGTCAGTTGCTGCACGGCGGGCGCCGTGTCCGCAGTGTTTTCGTGCATGGATCGCCTACCTCGTGAGGATCGTGTCGGTACGCCCGTTACAGGCGCTATCGGCCGGGCCGGCGAACACTTGAATCAGAACCTCAACTCGCTCCATACGCCCAGCTCGTTGGTGGTCGCCAGGGGCACGCCCTGCCGCCATGCCGCGGTGTGCTTGCCTACCAGGGCCAGCCGCAACCCCTTCTGAGGCCTCCATTCGACGCCGGTGTCGGCATAGCGCCCCCTGCGCGAAGGGTCCTGCAGGCGGCTCGGCCAGGTGTAGTCGCAGCGCGCGAACACGCTCCATTGCGGCGTGAGCTGCCGGCTGGCCCAGGTCGAGATGCTGCGCACGCGATCGCCGGGCACGGTGTACAGGTTGGCCCAGTTGCTGCCGTAGCTGTAGCGCACGCCGAACCGCCAGGCCCGGTCCGCCCAGGCCGCCAGCAGGTCGATGCGGCGGGCGGTGTGCTGCAAGGTATGCGTGGCGTCGCTTTCGTCACCCAGCCGGCCGTCGTAGCCGCCCAGCGCGACCACGGCGCGCGGATCGGGATGCCACGCGACCAGCGCTTCCACGTCGGCGCGCTCGCCGGTATGCGGCTGCTTGTAGCCGCCACCGGTGACCACGGACACGGCGAAGTCGAACGCCCGCGACGGCCGGCCGGCCAGATGTACGCCCCAGTCCGACGCCGTGTCGATCTTGGCCAGCGTGGTGCCGATGGCGTCGATGTAGCGGTAGCCGTACCACCGGCTGGTCAGCGCCAGCATGGGCATGTCGCTGGCGCCGATGCGCAGGGTGGTGCCAGGGGCGAACCGGCGCTGCAGGTAGAAGTGTTTCACCCACACGTCGGTGCTGTGCGCTTGCCCGCGCAGCCAGTTGACGTCGGTGGTGAGGTGCACCGACCAGGCGGGGTCGAAGGCATAGTCCGTATCCAGGTACAGGCGCTTGAGGTCGCCGTCCCACGCACGATGGCTGGCGCCGGTCCTGTCATTGTTCTGCTGCAGGCTGCTGATGTCGGCAAACACCTTGCCGCCGAAACGGAAGTCGCCAGCCTGGGTCGCGCTGGCGGCCAGAAGGAACAGCGCACCGATCATTGCAGCGCGCACGTGCCGCGGCCGCCCGCTCATGGGGCGCAGGGTCGCTTGCATGCTCCGTCCCCTCGTCCGGGCTCGTCAGAATTCGGTCCAGCCGCCGTCCGTGGGAGCGGCCGTGGCGCTGTAGGTCGGCTTGGCCGGGCGCGCCAGTTCGCGCGATGGCGACGGCGTCGCCCTGGCCTGGCGCGCCACCGGCACCGGCTGGATCGCCTGCGTCTCCACCGGCGTCGCCTCGCCACCGTCCAGCCGGAAGAACGCCGTCTGGTTGCGCAGCTCCGCCGCCTGTTCCTGCATCGCCTGCGCCGCCGCCGACGCCTGCTCCACCAGCGCCGCGTTCTGCTGCGTCACCTCGTCCATCTGCATCACCGCCCGGTTCACCTGGTCGATCCCCGTCGACTGCTCCGCGCTCGCCGCCGCGATCTCCGCCACGATGTCGGTCACCTTCCGCACGCTGTCCACGATCTCCGCCAGCGCCCTGCCGGTCTGCTCCACCAGCACGCTGCCCGTCTCCACCCGCTCCACGCTCTCGCCGATCAGCGCCTTGATCTCCTTCGCCGCCGACGCGCTGCGCTGCGACAGGTTGCGCACCTCGCTCGCCACCACCGCGAAGCCCCGGCCCTGCTCGCCTGCGCGCGCCGCCTCCACCGCCGCGTTAAGCGACAGCAGGTTGGTCTGGAACGCGATCTCGTCGATCAACCCCACGATGTCCGCGATCCGCCGGCTCGACGCCGTGATCTCGCCCATCGCCGACACCGCTTGCGCCGCTACCGTCCCGCCCTGTTCCGCCTGCGCCCGCGCTCCGCTGGCCAGCTGGTTGGCGTGGCTCGCGTTCTCCGCGTTCTGCTTCACCGTCGAGGTCATCTCCTCCATCGACGCCGCGGTCTCTTCCAGGCTGGACGCCTGTTCCTGTGTGCGCTGGCTCAGGTCGTCGTTGCCGCGCGCGATCTCCTGCGCCGCACCGCTCACCACCTGCGAGCCCCTCTGCACCTGACCGATCACTTCCACCAGCTTCAGGTGCAACCGCTGCATCGCATGCATCATGCTTCCGGCAGGTGGCGACAGCTTCTCGACGCCACCCAGCGACAAGTCGCCGTCCGCCATGCGCCCGGTGAGGATCACCGCCAACGCAGGCTCGCCACCGATGCTGCGCCGGATGCTGCTCATCGAGAGCCACACCACGCCGATCACCAGCAAGGCAAGCAGGCCCGCCCAGCTCAGCTGCACCTCCAACTCATGGCGAAACTTCGCGTCGATGTCGTCAAAATAGGCACCGGCTGCCAAGTTGAGGTTCCACGGCTTGAACAGCTGCGCATAGGTGATCTTGTCCTTGACGCCGCCGTTGGGCATTTTCTGCGCGTAGCGGATCAGGGCATGGCCGTCCTTCACGTCGCCTTCGGACATCAGCCGGTAGTGCGGCAGGCCGTTGGCGTCGGTTTCGGCGCTCATGTCCTTGCCGGTCCAGGCAGGCCATAACGGATGCATGCG
>JAJZGE010000053.1 GCA_021798675.1 Pseudomonadota bacterium
CGTCCGCTCGCAGCCCTCGCGCTCGAGGTGCCCAAGATCATGGCAAATGCGCAACCTGCCAAGACGGTGCAAAACTGACCTGTCATGCCGTTCTCCTTGCAGCGCCCGCGAAATCATCGGGTGCTTAAAGGTGCCTTCGGCCGGTACATGCCGACCTTTACAGGTTCTGCTTGCGCAGGTTATGCAATTGTGACTGCGCTCACACTTCAGTGTGCGCAGAGGCTGCGGCAGGGTCCGGTTAAGGCTCGGACGAACGAACGAGCAGCGTCGACAAGCGTCAATGCGCAACGGAGATTTGCTGACGCGCCATGCGAGGCAGGTCATCCCTGCCTGATACCGGTATCGGCGCGTGACCGCCAAACTTTATCAGCGTGACGAGATGTACTTCTCGCGGCGGATCTGCGCCACCGGCAGGCCGTGGCTCTTGAGCGCCTCGAAGGCGGCATCGACCATGTTCGGGTTGCCGCACAGGTAGGCGATGTCGCGCTCAGGGTGTGGTCCCAGTTCGGCCAGCACGTGCTGCACGTGGCCGCTGCGGTCGGTCGGGCGCGGCACCGCGCGCGGCTGGCGGCTGAGGCAGCCGTGAAAGAGGAAGTTCGGGTGGCGCTGGGCGAACGCCTCGAACTCCGCGTCGTACAGCAGTTCGGCTTCGCTGCGCGCCCCATACAGCAGCACTACCTGGCGCTCGGCCTGCGCCAGCAGCTTTTCGATCTGCGGCAGCATGGCGCGGTACGGGGTGACGCCGGTGCCGGTGGCCAGCAGCAGGTAGCGCGGATGGGTGTCGGTCGGCTGCAGGCAGAAGCGCCCGTACGGTCCGCTGGCGTCGATGCTGCCACCAAGCGGCAGCTCGCCCAGCAGGCGGGTGGCGGCGCCGCCTTCGACGTAGCTCACCGCGATCTCGATGCGCTGCACCGGGCTCGCGCCGTCGCCCACGGTGGCCACCGAGTAGCTGCGCTTGGTGGCGGTACCGTCGTCGTAGTGGAAGTGCACCTGCAGGAACTGCCCGGGCTGGAACGCCAGCGGCTGGCCGTCCACGCGCTCGAACGCCAGATGGCGCACGCTGGGTGCGAGCATGACGCTGTCGACGAGACGCAGCGGAAAGTGGTCGGCCATGGCGATTCCGGAAACGGTGAGTGCACCCGACGGTTCAGGCGGCGGCGGCAAGCCCGCTATAATAAGTGGCTGTGCACTATCGACCAAGCCGCCCGGCCCCGGCGGGGTCCCGCATGGCGCGGCAGAGCCGGGCGCAGATTCCCACCCTTTGGCATCATCCATGACCTCAGCACCCGCACTCGTCGTCGACAACCTGCGCAAGACCTACGGCAACGGCGTGGAGGCCCTCAAGGGCATTTCGCTGACCGTGCAGCCCGGCGATTTCTTCGCCCTGCTCGGCCCCAACGGCGCCGGCAAATCCACCCTGATCGGCATCCTCTCCTCGCTGGTGAACTCCAGCAGCGGCGATGCCCGCGTGTTCGGCGTATCGGTGAACCGCCAGCGCAGCGAGGCGATGAAGCTGATCGGGCTGGTGCCGCAGGAGATCAACTTCAACCAGTTCGAGAAGCCGTTCGACATCTGCGTCAATCAGGCGGGCTTCTACGGCATCCCGCGCAGGGTCGCCGCCGAACGGGCGGAAAAGTACCTCAACGAGTTGCGCCTGTGGGACAAGGCCCAGCATCAGGCGCGCATGCTCTCCGGCGGCATGAAGCGGCGCCTGATGATCGCCCGCGCGATGATGAACGAGCCGCGGCTGCTGATCCTGGACGAGCCCACCGCCGGCGTCGACATCGAGGTGCGCCGCTCGATGTGGCAGTTCGTCAACGCGATCAACGCGGCCGGCACCACGGTGATCCTGACCACGCACTACCTGGAGGAAGCCGAGTCGCTGTGCCGCAACATCGCCATCATCGACCACGGCACGATCATCGAGAACACCAGCATGAAGCGGCTGCTGGCGACGCTGGACGTGGAGACCTTCGTGCTGGATGTGGCGGCGATGCCGGCCGAGCTGCCGCGGCTGCCCGGGGTCAGCCTGCGCCGCACCGACGAACACACGCTGGAGGCCGAGATGGCCCGCTCGCACGACCTCAACTCGCTGTTCGCGGCGCTGTCCGCCAATGGCATCACGGTGACCTCGATGCGCAACAAGACCAACCGGCTGGAGGAGCTGTTCGTGCGGCTGGTCGAGCACGGCCGCAATGAGCCCGCGCACGGCGGCCAGGAGCAGGCCGCATGAGCAACGCCTCGACCAACCTGGTCGCGCTGCACACCATCGTGCGGCGCGAGATCGTGCGGATCATGCGCATCTGGACGCAGACGCTGATCCCGCCAGCGATCACCATGACGCTGTACTTCGTGATCTTCGGCAAGCTGATTGGCAGCCGCATCGGCGCCATCGAGGGCGGCTTCACCTACATGCAGTACATCGTGCCGGGGCTGGTGATGATGAGCATCATCACCAACAGCTACGGCAACATCTCCAGCTCGTTCTTCGGCGCCAAGTTTCAGCGCTCGGTGGAGGAGATGCTGGTGTCGCCGATGCCGAACTGGGTGATCCTGCTCGGCTACGTCGCCGGCGCCGTCGCGCGCGGCCTGGTGGTGGGGGTGCTGGTGCTGCTGATCGCGCTGTTCTTCACCTCGCTGCACGTGGTGCACCCGGTGATCACCTTCCTGTCGGTGCTGCTGGGCGCGACGATCTTCTCGCTGGCCGGCTTCGTCAATGCGGTGTATGCGAAAAAGTTCGACGACATCGCGCTGGTGCCCACCTTCGTGCTCACGCCGCTCACCTACCTCGGCGGCGTGTTCTATTCGGTCAATATGCTGGGCGAGCCGTGGCAGGCGATCTCGCGGATCAACCCGATCCTGTACATGGTCAATGCGTTCCGCTTCGGCGTGCTGGGCATCAGCGACGTGGGCATCGGCATGGCATTCGTGGTGATGCTGGCGTTCGTGACGGGGCTGTCGGTACTGGCGCTGCAGCTGCTCAAGCGGGGCGTCGGGCTGCGTTCCTGAGGCAGCACACCAGGCCAGCCGCATGCTCGACGTGCTTTACCAGGACGACGCGCTGGTCGCGGTGAACAAGCCGGCCGGTCTGGCCGTACACCGCTCGAAAATGGTCGGCAATGCCGAGGTGTTCCTGATCGACCTGCTGCGCGATCAGCTCGGCGGCAGCGTGCACCTGGCGCACCGGCTGGATCGCGCCACCAGCGGCGTGCTGCTGATCGCGCGCTCGCGCGCGGTGGCCGCTGCGCTGGGCGAGCAGTTCATGGGGCGCCATGTGCGCAAGCACTACCTCGCGGTGGTGCGCGGCTGGCCGGAGCCGGAAACGGGGCTGATCGACTACGCGCTGCCCGGTTCGCGCGAATCCGGCCCACGCCGCGAGGCGCGCACGCACTACCAGCGGCTGGCCACGATCGAAGTGCCGATCGCGCTGGGCCGCTATCCGCAGCAGCGCTATGCGCTGCTGCTGGCCTCGCCCGAGAGCGGTCGCTTCCGGCAGATCCGCAAGCATCTGGCGCACATCCATCATCCGGTGATCGGCGACTGCCAGCATGGCCGCGGCGACCACAACCGCCTGTACAAGCAGCATTTCGGCTGCCACCGGATGCTGCTGCATGCATGGCAGCTGCAGCTGGCGCATCCGCTCGACGGCCGGCCGCTGCTGATCGAGGCACCGCTGGACCGCGCCTGCCAGACGCTGCTCGAACGCTTCGGCTGGACCTGGCCGGCAGGCTTCACGGCAGGCGATGTTGCGACGCACACCGAGACCGCCGCAGACGCCCGCTAGACTGCGCCGATGTTGATCGTCAGCTCCAGCCTCAGCCTGCCCGAATCGGAACTGATCGAACGCTTCCTGCGCGCCGACGGCCCCGGTGGCCAGCACGTGAACCGCACCGAGAGCGCGGTGGAGCTGCGCTTCGACGTCCTCGGATCGCCGTCGCTGCCAGAGGAAGTGCGCGCGCGCCTGCTCGCGCGGCGCGACCGCCGACTCACCGGCGAGGGCGTGCTGGTGATCCAGGGACGGCGCTTTCGCGATCAGGCGCGCAACCGCGATGACGTGCGCGAGCGTCTGGCCGAGCTGATCCGCGCGGTGCTGCTGCCGCCGAAGCGGCGCGTCGCCACCCGGCCCACACGCGCCTCGAAGGAGCGGCGGCTGGTCGGCAAGCAGCAGCGCGGCCGGATCAAGCTGGCCCGCTCGCGCAAGCCGGAGCTTGAATGAGTCGCCGCATTCCCCGGCCCGCTGAACTGCCGCCGCAGATGCCGCAGCTGCGCGACGGCTGGCAGCGCCGGCTGTGCCGCGCCATGCTGCGCGCGGCTGGCTGGCGGCTGGCGGGCACGTTTCCCGACCTGCCGCGGGTGGTGCTGATCGCCGCGCCGCATTCGTCGTGGTGGGACGGCGTCTGGGGCCTGCTGATGAAGGTGGCGATGGGTGCCGACGTGCGCTTCATGGGCAAGCAGGAGCTGTTCCGCGGCCCGTTGGGCGGCCTGCTGCGCCGACTCGGCGGCATGCCGATCGACCGCGCCGCCGCGCAGGGCGTGGTGGAGCAGATGCTCGCCCAGTTCCGCCACCGCGACACGCTGTGGCTTGGCATCGCGCCGGAAGGCACGCGCAAGCCGGTGACGCGCTGGCGCAGCGGGTTCTGGCATATCGCGCACACGGCGGGCGTGCCGATCCTGCCGGTGTATTTCCACTATCCCGACAAGACCATCGGCGTGGGCCAGCCGTTTGAAACCAGCGGCGACATGGAGGCCGACTTGGCCCGTCTGCGCGCGTTCTACGCGCCGTTCCGGGGCAAGCATCGCAGCGTCTGAGCGGCTCCCGATCCACTTCAGCGCTGCGAATGCCCCGATTCGTCGTAGTCGCGATGCGTCAGCAGGCCGGGCCGGATCAGGTCGACGAAGGCGCGCGCCTCGGTGCTGAGAAACTTGCCCTTGCGCATCACCACCCCGTAGCTGCGCTGCGGAAAATACTGCTTCATGTTGCGCACCGCGAGCCGGCCGTGATCGGCCTCGGTGAGGCAGATGCCGGTGACGATCGAAATGCCCAGCCCCATCGCCACGTATTCCTTGATCACCTCCCAGCCACCGACCTCGATCGCCACGTGGTACGGCACCTGGCGCTGCTGGAACACCAGATCCACCATGCGGTAGGTGGACAGCCGCTGCGGCGGCAAAATCAACCCGTACGGCGACAGATCCTCCAGCGTGACTTTTTCCATCGCCGCCAGCGGATGATCGGGCGGCATGATCAGCATCGGATCGTAGTGATGCACCGGCGCCCAGGCGATGTCGTTGGGCACGTCCAGCATCGAGCCCACGGCAAAATCGGCCTGATCGGCGCGCAGCAGCGCCAGGCCGTCCTTGCCGGTGACGTTTTCCAGCTGCAGCTGCACCGCGGGAAAGCGCTCGCGGTAGCGGCGCACCAGCTCGGGCAGCAGGTACTGGATGGTCGAGCTGCCGGCGGCGATCGTCAGCCGACCGCCCTGCAGGCCTTTGACGCGGGTCTGGAAATCGCGGTCCAGCGTGTCCCAGCCCTCCACCAGCGGCCGCGCCAGCTCATACAGCACCTCGCCGGCATCAGTGAGATTGATGCGGCGGCGGCGACGCTCGAGCAGGCTCATGCCGAGCTCGCGCTCCAGCGCCTGCAACAGCAGGCTGATCGACGGCTGCGACAGGTACAGCGCCTCGGCCGCGCGGGTCAGCGTGCCCAGCTTGACCACACTCACGAAGGCCCGCAGCTGCTTGTGACGATTGCCCTTGTAGTAATAGCGGCTGCCGACTTCGGTCGACGGCAGGCTGCCCTCACGCGTTTTTGCTGCGCCGCGGCGCAATGTTTTCACGCCATCCAGTGGCTTGGTGGCAGATTTTGGATGTTTTTTCAATGGATTGGCTTTTGTATTCACCAAGCTAATAGTAGTAATTGAAACATTCGCTTTGTCAAATATGACATTTTTCCCTAGTTTCATCACTTCAACGCGAACGGAGCAAGCTCATGGCAGCAGCGCAGGATCGAGTCGTCACAGGAGCGGTGCAGGTGCATGCCGACGCGAGCGGCTACGAGGCCATCCTGACACCGCAGGCGCTGGACTTTCTGGCCCGGCTGCATCGTCGTTTCGATGCCACCAGGCAGCAGCTGCTGCAGGCCCGGCGCGCGCGCCAGGCGACCTACGACGCCGGTGCGCTGCCGGATTTCCGCGCGGATACCGCCGCGATCCGCGCCTCGGACTGGAGCGTGGCACCGATCCCGGCGGCGCTGCAGGATCGCCGCGTCGAGATCACCGGCCCGGTCGAGCGCAAGATGATCATCAACGCGCTGAACTCCGGCGCCAAGGTGTTCATGGCGGATTTCGAGGACTCCTCCGCACCCACCTTCGCCAACCAGCTCGACGGCCAGGTCAACCTGCGCGATGCGGTGGCCGGCCGGATTGAATACAGCAGCCCGGAAGGCCGGCAGTACCGCGTCGGCGACCAGCCGGCGGTGCTGGTGGTGCGCCCGCGCGGCTGGCACCTGGTCGACCGCCACTTCAGCGTGGACGGCGTCACGATGGCCGGCTCGCTGGTGGATTTTGGTCTGTATGCCTTCCACAACGCCGCCGCGCTGCAGGCGCGCGATCGCGGCCCGTATTTCTATTTGCCCAAGCTGGAGGCAATGGAGGAAGCCGCGCTGTGGGACGCGGTGATGGCGTTCGCCGAGGACGCCTTGCAGCTGCCCGCCGGCTGCATGAAGGTCACCGTGCTGATCGAGACACTCCCGGCCGCCTTCCAGATGGACGAAATCCTGCACGCCCTGCGCGGGCGGGTGGTCGGCCTCAACTGCGGCCGCTGGGACTACATCTTCTCGTACCTGAAAACTCTGCGCGGTCACCGCGACCGCCTGCTGCCGGAGCGCGGCCAGGTGCTGATGACGGTGCCGTTCCTGAAGGCCTACTCCGAGCTGCTGATCAAGACCTGCCACCGCCGCGGCGCGTTCGCGATGGGCGGCATGGCAGCGCAGATTCCGATCAAGGGCGATGAGGCGGCGAACGAGGCCGCATTGGCCAAGGTGCGCGCCGACAAGCTGCGCGAGGTGCAGGCTGGCCACGACGGCACCTGGGTCGCACATCCGGCGCTGGTGCCGGTGGCGCAGGCGATCTTCGATGAATACATGCCGGCACCGAACCAGCTGCAGCGCCTGCGCGAGGACGTCAACGTGACGCGCGAACAGCTGCTGGCCGCGCCGAACGGCACGATCACCCGCAGCGGCTTCGACAACAACGTCGAGGTGTGTCTGCGCTACACCGCCGCATGGCTGGACGGACTCGGCTGCGTGCCGATCCACCACCTGATGGAGGACGCCGCCACCGCCGAGATCGCGCGCGCGCAGCTCTGGCAGTGGCTGCATCACGGCGGGCTGGAGTTTTCCGACCACGCGCCGATCGACCTGGCGCTGTTCGATCATGCGCTGGCCACCCACGTGCACCGACTGCGTGACAGCCAGCACCCCGGCGCCGCCCGCGCCGACGACGCCGCCGCGCTGTTGTCCGCCTTGACCCATGCCGACCAGCTCGGTGATTTCCTCACCCTGTCCGCCTACGAAAAACTCGCCTGAAACCACCTCATGCAGGAGCGCACCCTGTGCGCGAATGGACTTCACGCTCATCCGATCGCGCACAGGGTGCGTTCCTACGCCAACACCATCACGGAGTCACCTCATGAAGAACACGCTGCCCACCGCCGAGCAGATCACGCTGGACTGGAACAACAACCCGCGCTGGACCGGCATCCGGCGCAACTACAGCGCCACGGATGTGGTGCGCCTGCGTGGCACTGTCGGCATCGAGCATTCGTTGGCCCGCCGCGGCGCCGAGCGGCTGTGGAAATCGCTGCACCAGGAGGACTTCGTCAACGCGCTCGGCGCGCTCACCGGCAACCAGGCGATGCAGCAGGTGAAGGCCGGGCTGCAGGCGATCTACCTCAGCGGCTGGCAGGTTGCCGCCGATGCCAACGTCGCCGGCGAGATGTATCCCGACCAGTCGTTGTACCCGGCCAACTCGGTGCCGCTGGTGGTGAAGAAGATCAACAACACGCTGCTGCGTGCCGACCAGCTGCATCACGCCGAGGGCAACGACGACACCGACTGGATGGTGCCGATCGTGGCCGACGCCGAGGCCGGCTTCGGCGGCGTGCTGAACGCGTTCGAGCTGATGAAGTCGATGATCGAGGCCGGCGCCGCCGGCGTGCACTTCGAGGACCAGCTGGCCTCGGTGAAGAAGTGCGGCCACATGGGCGGCAAGGTGCTGGTGCCGACGCGCGAGGCGGTGGACAAGCTCAACGCCGCACGCCTGGCCGCCGACGTCTGCGGCGTGCCGACCCTGCTGGTGGCGCGCACCGACGCCGACGCCGCCG
>JAJZGE010000054.1 GCA_021798675.1 Pseudomonadota bacterium
AACTGCGCGCGTGGCTGATCGCCCTGCGCACGCCTGGCCTCGGTCCGGGCGGTTTGCGCGAGCGGCTGGATGCGACCGGTGGCGACATCGAGGCGGTGCTGGCGCAGCTGCGCCGGGAGCCCGGCAGGCTCGGCGAAGCGGCGCGCAGCTGGCTGCAGCAACCGGCCGCCGCCCGGCTGGACGCCGACCTGGCGTGGCTGGCGCAGCCGCAGCATCGGCTGCTGCGTTGCACCGAGGCGGATTTTCCGCCGCAGCTGGAAAACATCCCGCAGCCGCCAGCGGCCCTGTTCGTTCTGGGCGACGCCAGCCTGCTGCTGCACCCGCAGGTGGCCATCGTGGGTGCGCGCAGCGCCAGCGGGGCCGGGCTGGCGCATGCCGGCGCGTTTGCCAGGGCGCTGGCGCAGGCCGGTTTTGTCATCACCAGCGGCATGGCCGACGGCATCGACGGCGCCGCCCACGTGGCAGCGCTGGAGGCGGGCGCCGCGACGGTGGCGGTGGTCGGCACCGGCGCGGATCGGGTCTACCCGCGCAAGCATCACGCGCTGGCCGAGCGGATCGCGGCGCACGGCGCGCTGGTCAGCGAATTCCCGCCGGGCACGGCGGCGCGCCCGGATCATTTTCCACGGCGCAACCGGATCATTGCCGGCCTCGCACTGGGCACCCTGGTGATCGAAGCCGGGCTGCAGTCCGGCTCGCTGATCACGGCGCGGCTGGCTGCCGAACAGGGTCGCGAGGTGTTCGCGCTGCCCGGTTCCATCCATAATCCGCTGGCCCACGGCTGCCATCGGCTGATTCGCGACGGCGCGCGGCTGGTGGAGAGTCCGGCGGAGATTATCGAGACATTGGTGCCGGCAGCGCGCATGCTGGGTGGCGAACTGGCCGCCCGGCTGCAGGCGCAGGGTACGGACAAGGCGACCGGGCAAGCGCCAGAGCCGGTCCCTTCAAAGCATTCGGGCAGTTCCCGTGGCTGGCAGGGTGATCCGGAATATCAGCGGCTATTGGCTCTTCTGGGCCATGAATCGGTGACGATGGACGAACTTGTTCGCCGCACCGGGCAATCGGCCGCGGCGCTCTCCTCGATGCTGCTGATGCTCGAACTGGAGGGGCGGGTCGAGGGGCTGGCGGGCAATCGCTACCAGCGCCTGCCGGACTGAAGGCGGCAGGCCCGGGGCCTGCCGCGCTTGACAGCCGCGGCCGCGGCGTGGTTTCAACTATATAGGTGTCCGGTGCTGCACGCGCCGGTGGTTCGCTTCTGGAAATCCCGTATTCATGGCAAAAAACCTGCTCATCGTCGAATCGCCGGCCAAGGCCAAGACGATCAACAAATATCTTGGCAAGGATTTTCACGTCCTCGCTTCCTACGGCCACGTGCGCGACCTGAAGCCGAAAGAGGGCGCGGTCGACACCGAGCACGGTTTCACCATGGCCTACGAGGTGATCGAGCGCAACGAGAAGCACGTCGACGCGATCGCCAAGGCGGCCAGGCTGGCCGATGACATCTATCTGGCGACCGATCTGGATCGCGAGGGCGAGGCGATCAGCTGGCACATCAGCGAGATCCTCAGGGAGCGCGGCCTCACCGAGGGCAAGCGGCTGCATCGGGTGGTGTTCTCCGAAATCACGCCGAAGGCGATCAAGGCCGCCGTGGCCAACCCGCGCCAGCTTTCGCACGATCTGGTCGACGCCCAGCAGGCGCGCCGCGCGCTGGATTACCTGGTCGGGTTCAATCTCTCGCCGGTGCTCTGGCGCAAGGTGCAGCGCGGGCTGTCGGCCGGCCGCGTGCAGTCGCCGGCGCTGCGCATGATCGTCGAGCGCGAGGAGGAGATCGAGGCGTTCAATGCGCGCGAGTACTGGACCATCGAGGCGCAGCTGAAGCATGCCGACGGCGATTTCACCGCGCGCCTGAGCAAGCTCAACGGCAAGAAATTCGAACAGTTCGACCTCACCGACGAAGCCGGCGCCATGGCTGCGCGCGAGGCGCTGAAACAGGCCGCGCGCGGCCGCCTCACCGTCAGCGAGGTCGGTTCGAAGGAGCGCAAGCGGCGTCCGGCGCCCCCGTTCACCACCTCCACCCTGCAGCAGGAGGCCGCGCGCAAGCTCGGCTTCACCACCAGTCGCACGATGAAGGTGGCGCAAGGCCTGTACGAGGGCGTGGCGCTGGGTGACGAAGGCAACGTCGGCCTGATCACCTACATGCGTACCGACTCCACCATGCTCGGCGACGACGCAGTGACCGAGTTGCGTCAGCTGATCGCGCGCGATTTCGGCGCCAAGGCGCTGCCGGATGCGGCGCAGGTCTACAAGACCAAGTCGAAGAACGCGCAGGAGGCGCATGAGGCGATCCGTCCGACCTCGGCGATGTACACGCCGAAGGCGGTGGCGGCGTTTCTCAACGACGACCAGCGCAAGCTGTACGAATTGATCTGGAAGCGCACGGTCGCCTGCCAGATGATCCATGCCACGCTCAACACCGTCTCGGTCGAGTTCGCCGTGCCGCACATGGCCGGCGGTGATGCCTCGTTCCGCGCCAGCGGCACCACCGTGATCGACCCGGGCTTCCTCGCCGTGTACGAAGAAGGCCGCGACCAGAAAAGCGCGGAGGACGACGACGAGGGCCGCCGCCTGCCGCGCATGCTGGCGGGCGAGCAGGTGCCGCTGCACGAGATCGCCGCCGAGCAGCATTTCACCGAGCCACCGCCGCGCTATTCCGAGGCGAGCCTGGTCAAGGCGCTGGAGGAGCACGGCATCGGCCGGCCGTCCACCTACGCCAGCATCATCCAGGTGCTGCAGAACCGCGAGTACGTGATTCTCGACAGCCGCCGCTTCAAGCCCAGCGACGTCGGCCGCGCGGTCAGCAAGTTCCTGACCCAGCACTTCACCCGCTACGTCGACTATGACTTCACCGCCAAGATGGAAGACGAGCTGGACGCGGTCAGCCGCGGCGAGGAGGCGTGGGTGCCGCTGATGGAGCGCTTCTGGCTGCCGTTCAAGCAGCAGGTGGACGAGAAGACCGAGTCGGTCGACCGCAACGAGGCCACCGGCGCGCGCGAGCTGGGCGTCGATCCGAAAACCGGCAAGCCGGTGTCGGTGCGGCTGGGCCGCTACGGGCCGTTCGCGCAGATTGGCACCAAGGAGGACGAGGACAAGCCCGCGTTCGCCAGCCTGCGTACTGGCCAGAGCATGCACACGATCAGCCTGGCCGACGCGCTGGAGCTGTTCAAGCTGCCACGCCGGCTGGGTGAGGCGGAAAACGGCGACGCGGTGAGCGTGGGCGTCGGCCGTTTCGGCCCGTTCGTGAAGCAGGGCAGCACCTATGCCTCGCTCAAGCCGGAGGACGACCCTTACACCATCGAGCTGCCGCGCGCGCTGCAGATCGTGGCCGAGAAGCTGGAGATGCTGGCAAACCGGCTGATCCTCGATTTCGGCAACGGCGTGCAGGTGTTGAACGGCCGCTACGGTGCCTACATCACCGACGGCGAGAAGAACGCGCGCATTCCGAAAGAGCAGGAGCCGAAGGAACTGACCGAGGCGCAGTGCCTGGAGCTGCTCGCCGCCGCGCCGGTGCGCAAGGGCCGCTTCGGCAAGAAGACCGCTGCCAAGAAAGCGGCGGTCAAGAAAGCCGCTGCGCCCAAGGCCGCCGCGAGCAAGACCGCGGCCAGCAAGGCCACCGCGAAGCGGGCGGCGCCGAAGAAAACCGCAGCCAGCAAGAAGACCGCTGCGCGCAAGACCGCTGCCAAGAAAACGGCCACCAAGAAAGCGGCCAGCGGCAACGCTGCGGCGGCGAAAGCCGGAGCCTGAGTGCTGCAGCATTTCACCCTCGCCGGGCTCGATGCCGCCGCTGCCCTGCTGCGCCGGGGCGGCGTGCTGGCCTATCCGACCGAAGCGGTCTTTGGTCTTGGCTGCGACCCGCATGACGAGGCGGCATTCCGGCGGCTGTTCGCCCTCAAGCAGCGTCCGCCAACGCAGGGCGTGCTGCTGATCGGCGCCGACTTCGCGCAGCTGGCCCCCTACATCGACCTCGCGGCGGTGCCGCCGCAGGTGCTGCAGCAAGTGCAGGCGAGCTGGCCGGGACCGCATACCTGGGTGTTTCCGCGCGCGACTGACGTGCCGGCATGGGTCGCCGGCGCACACACGGGCGTCGCAGTGCGCGTCACCGCGCATGCGCCGGCCGCCATGCTGTGCCGGGCGTTCGGCGGCGCGCTGGTCTCGACCAGCGCCAATCCGCACGGCCAGCCGCCGGCGCGCACGGCGCAGGCGGTGGTGGCCAGCTTCGGCGATGCACTGGATGGCCTGCTGGACGCCCCGCTGGGTGGCTACGCCGCGCCCACGCCGATCCGCGACGCGCTCTCGGGCGCCATCGTCCGCGGCTGACGATGGGAAACACCGCCCGCCCGCGGTCACCCCGGCCAGGCGCAACGCTGCCGGATGGCCCTGGCACAGCCTTCACGCGGGCGTTCATCGGCGCCTGCGATGCTGCCTGGCAACGCGGCTGATCAACGACATCCGGGAGACGGCGTGGCCATCGTTTACGACACCTATCAGCGCGAGGCGCCCCAGCGGCTGCCGCTGCTGAGCGCGAACGATCCGCAGCGGGTGGTGGCATGGCACGCGGGCAGGGCCGTCAGCGCGGCGCAGTTCATGGCCGACGTGCATGCCGTGGCAGAGACGCTGCCGGCGGCGCCCAGCGCGGTGAACCTGTGCGAAAACCGCTACGCGTTTCTGGTCGCGTTCTGCGCCATCGCGTTGCGCGGCCAGGTCAGCCTGCTGCCGTCCTCACGCGCGCCGCAGGCGGTGGACGAGGTGATGCAGGCGCACCCCGGCTGCTACGCGCTGGGCGAGCTGCCGCTGGAGCCGGCGCCGCGCGGTTATCTGCAGCTGCCGGCCTTGGACGCCGCGCGACCGTTCGCAGCCCCGTCGGCGTGGCCGCTGATTGCGGGCGAACAGGTGGTGGCGATCGGCTATACCTCCGGCTCTACCGGCGTGCCCAGCGCCAATCTGAAAACCTGGCGCAGCTTCCACGCCAGCAACGCGGGCAACCTGGCGATGCTGCAGGCGGTGGTCGGCACGCACTTCACGGTGGTCACCACGGTGCCGCCGCAGCACATGTACGGCATGGAGATGTCGGTGCTGCTGCCGCTGCTGGGCGGCATCGGCGTGCATGCCGGACGTCCGTTCCTGCCGGCCGATGTGGCTGCCGCACTGGCCGAGGTGCCGGCGCCGCGCGTGCTGGTGACCACGCCGGTACACCTGCGCGCACTGGTCGAGTCCGGCATCGGGCTGCCGCCGATTGCCGCCATGCTGTCGGCCACCGCACCGCTGTCGCCGGAGCTGGCGTGCGAGGCGGAGCGGCGCTTCGCGGCACCGCTGCTGGAAGTGTTCGGTTCCACCGAGACCTGCGTGTTCGCCAGCCGTCGCGCCGCGAGCGAAGCGGACTGGACGCTGTTCGAAGGCGTCGTCCTGCATCCGCAGCCGGACGGCACCGCGGTCGAGGCGCCGCAGCTGACCGCCGCAGTCACGCTGGCCGACATCGTCAGCCTGTCCGACGGCGGGCGCCGGTTCCGCCTGCGTGGCCGCCACGCCGACATGCTGGAGATCGCCGGCAAGCGCGCCTCGATCGCCGACCTCACCCGCCGCCTGCTGGCGATACCCGGCGTGCGGGACGGCGTGGTGCTGCAGCTCGATGACGGCGATGCGCTGGGCGTGCACCGGATCGCCGCGCTGGCGGTGGCACCGGGGCTGGACGAGCACGCGATCCTCGATGCCCTGCGCCGCGCGATCGATCCGCTGTTCCTGCCGCGTCCGCTGCGGCTGGTTGACGCGCTGCCGCGCAACGAGACCGGCAAGCTGCCGCGCGCGGCGCTGCTCGAGCTGCTGCGCCATCCCGTCTGAGCGGGTCCGCTGCGGCCACCGGCTGCGCGTGTGCTGCCCTACAATGCGCGCGGCGCCGTCGCGCGCCCACACTGGCAGGGGAAAGCAGGCATGAAAGTTCTGGTCATCGGCAGCGGCGGTCGCGAACACGCGCTGGCGTGGAAGCTCGGGCAGTCGCCGCGTGTCACCGAGGTCATCGTGGCGCCGGGCAATGCCGGCACCGCGCATGAGCGCGGCGTGCGCAACGCCGACGTGGCGATGGATGATCTGGACGGCCTGCTGGCGCTGGCCAGACGCGAAAAGATCGGGCTCACCGTGGTCGGCCCGGAAGTGCCGCTGGTGGCTGGCGTAGTCGACCGCTTTCGCGCGGCCGGCCTGCGCATCTTCGGTCCGCGCGCGCTGGCTGCCCAGCTGGAGGGCTCCAAGGCGTTCGCCAAGGATTTCCTGCTGCGCCACAATATTCCCACCGCGCGCTACGCGGTGTTCAGCGAGTTGAATCCGGCGCTGGCCTACGTGCGCGAACAAGCCCATCAGAGCAGGGGCGCGCCGATCGTGATCAAGGCCGACGGCCTCGCCGCCGGCAAGGGCGTGGTGGTGGCGCTGACGCTGGCCGATGCCGAGCAGGCGCTGCACGACATGCTTGGCGCGCACAGCTTCGGCGACGCCTCGGCGCGGGTAGTGATCGAAGAGTTTCTGGACGGCGAGGAGGCCAGTTACATCGTGATGAGCGACGGCAGCCACGCGCTGCCGATGGCCAGCAGTCAGGACCACAAGCGCCGCGACGAGAACGATCTGGGGCCGAACACCGGTGGCATGGGCGCCTATTCGCCCGCGCCGGTGGTGACGCCGGCGGTCGAGCAGCGCATCCTGAAGGAAGTGATCGAGCCGACCCTGCGCGGCATGGCGATCGAAGGCGCGCCGTTCATCGGCTTCCTCTACGCCGGCCTGATGATCGACAAGCACGGCGCGCCGAAGGTGATCGAATTCAACGTGCGCTTCGGCGATCCCGAGACCCAGCCGATCCTGTTGCGGCTGAAGTCCGATCTGGTCGATCTGATCGACGCCGCGCTGGACGGCCGGCTGCAGGATACGCGGGCGCGCTGGGATGTGCGTCCGGCGATCGGCGTGGTGATGGCGGCTGGCGGTTATCCCGGCAAGGTGCGCAGTGGCGACCGGATCGCGGGACTGGAGGCGCCGTTCGAGGCTGACGTGAAGGTGTTTCATGCCGGCACCCGGCTGGATGCCGACGGCCATGCGGTGACCGCGGGCGGCCGCGTGCTGACGGTGTGCGCGCTGGGCAGCGACATCGCGGCGGCGCGCGAACGCGCCTATGTGGCGGTGGACAGCATCCGCTACGCGGGCGCGTTCTGTCGCCGCGATATCGCCTACCGCGCCCTGCATCGGCCTTGATGCTTTCTTCGCGGCCGCTGCGGCACGGTGTGACTTCGCACGCGGGCTGGGCTCGCTCGGACGACGGCTGTAATCTACGTACGGTTGCGCATGGATAGGCCATTGGATGGCTTGACTTTTCCGCCCCGGGATTTTTCGGCTATGCTTGAATCTTCCCCCGCGAAATGCCGTGGCGCCTCAACGCCTGAGTTGTTTCGTGCTTGTTTTCACGTTGATGAGGTTTTCCCCATGCGCAAGATGGTTTTGTCGCTGACGTCCGTGGCTGCGCTGGCGCTGTCCGGTTGCAATGCTCCTTCTTCCTCGCAACCGGCCGGCACGAGTGCGCCGACGGCGGCCGCCAGCGCGGCCGGCGCGGCTAAAATCGCCAACCAGGTCAGCGGCACGATCGCGCTGCGCGGCTCCAGCCAGCTCTCGCCGAATGCCTCGCTGGTGATCAACCTGGTCGATGTGTCCTCCACCGCGGCGGGCGCCGCGCCGCTGGCCAGCAAGACCGCGCCGGCCGGTGCGTTCCCGCAGCCGTTCCAGCTGAGCTTCAACCCGGCCGAAGTGAAGCCGGATGATCTCTACGTGGTGCAGGCCACCCTGACCGACGGCGATCGTCATTATGTGATGCCGATCCAGGCGCCCGTACTGACCAAGGGCAATGCCAGCACCGGCGTGAGCATCGAGCTGATGGCCGAGCAGACGCCGGGCGAAAAGGCGCTCGCCGAGTTCAAGGACGAGCAGAAGCAGCTCGGTGCAATGAAGGTCAGCCACGGCACCAAGCTGGAGAAGGACGCCTCGCGCGGCTGGCAGTTGTTCCGCCAGGACGGCCAGTTGAAGTTCATCCGTGAGCTGGTCGATTACGGCGACAAGGGCTTCACCAGCACCGACTATGCCTACAAGAACGGCAAGCCGTGGGTGGTCGTGCAGCAGACCAAGCCGAACCAGAGTGCCAAGCCCAGCGCGATCGACCGCGCCGGCTGGGACGACAGCGGCAACCTGGTGCTGAAGCAGCATGAGGTGGGCGGCAGCGTGCAGCCGCTGGATGAGGCCACCGCGGAAAAGCTGAAGAAGGAAGCGCAGGACATCCTGAGATCG
>JAJZGE010000055.1 GCA_021798675.1 Pseudomonadota bacterium
TGCGCAGGTCCACGCGGCCCTCGCGCTCGGCAGCGGCGACCTCGGGCTCCACCTCGGCCGCATCGCGCAGCACCTCGGGCGGCCATTCGCGCGGCAGGTCGTGGCTGGCGATCGCCATCTCGATCAACAGCGACGGCTGCAGGCGCTCGCCCAGTACCGCACGGATCGCGCCCAGCGGACCGCGGTGCGGCGTAGGCGGATCGGTGATCTCGGCCACCACGATCTGGCCGGCGCGCGCGCCCTGCGTTTCGCCGGGCGGGATCATCACGTCCTGGTGCAGGCGGCGGTCGTCCGGCGCCACCAGGGTCACGCCGTTCTCCACCACCACGCGGCCCACCAGGCGCGGCGAGCGACGCTGCAGCACCTCGGCGATCGCGCCCTGGCGGCGGCCGCGCCGATCCAGGCCTACCACGCTGGCCAGCACGCGGTCGCCGTGCAGCACGCCGCGCATCTGCTGCGGCGAGAGGTAGAGATCCTCGCCGCCCTCGTCAGGCCGCAGGAAGCCGTAGCCCTCGGCATTGGCCAGCACCACGCCGGGGATCAGGTCGAGCTTCTTCACCGGCGCGTAGCCGCCGCGCCGGCCCAGCAGCAACTGGCCGTCGCGCACCATCGCGCCGAGGCGCTTGTGCAACGCGAACAGGTCGCTGGATTCCTGCAACGCCAGCACCTCGGCGATGCGTGCCTCGGTGAGCATCTCGCCGCGCTCTTCCAGCAGGGCGAGGATGGCCTCGCGGCTGGGGATGGGGCGTTCGTAGCGCTGCGCTTCGCGCTCCGCGTGCGGGTCGCGTCCGGTGTCGGCACGCTTGCGCTTGCCGGCCGCCGGCTTCGCGCTCACGCGCTTGTCTTGGTTGTCCTTGTTGTTCTTCTTGGTCACGAAATAGCCTTGTGTGGATGGCCGCGCCACGAGCGGCGCGACCGAAAGTAGGAATGCGTCAACAAAGTGTTGACAGGAGCAGGACAGGTGCCTAATCTACGCGGCTCACGCAGCCCGAAAGGCACGCGCGACACCTGCCCAGGTGGCGGAATTGGTAGACGCACTAGTTTCAGGTACTAGCGGGTAAAACCGTGGAGGTTCGAGTCCTCTCCTGGGCACCAATTGTAGACGAAGCCCGCAGCGATGCGGGCTTCGTCGTTTCTGCGGCGCGCACGCGCCACAACGGATAGGCCGATGACGTCTTCGTCGCATGTCCTCGCCGCCCGGCGCCACTGGGTGTTCGATCTCGACGGCACGCTGACCGTCGCCGCGCATGACTTCGCCGCGATCCGCCGCGCGCTGGCGATCCGCGACGACGAGGACATCCTCGCCCACATCGCCGCCCTGCCCCGGCATGAGGCCGACGCCAAGCGTGCCTGGCTGCACGGACACGAGCGCGAACTCGCGCTGGCGTCGCGCCCCGCCATCGGCGCGGTGGCGCTGGTGCGTTCGCTCGCGGCGCGCGGTTGCCGGCTCGGCATCCTGACCCGCAACCTGCGCGAACTGGCCCTGCTCTCGCTGCAGGCGATCGGGCTGGCCGACTGCTTCGATCCGGCCCACGTGCTCGGTCGCGAGGACGCCCCGCCAAAGCCCGATCCCGCCGGCCTGCATCGCCTGGCCGAGCGCTGGGCGGTCGAGCCTGCCCGACTGGCGATGGTCGGCGACTATGCCTACGACCTGGCCTGCGCCCGCGCCGCCGGTGCGCAGGCGGTGCTGGTCAACCTGCCCGACAACCGCTGGCCGGAGCTGGCGGACTGGCACTTCGCCGACTGCGCCGGGCTGGCCGCGGCGCTGGGTACGAGCGCTCAGGTAGCGGATGCCGGCCCCTTCAACTCGACCGTGTTGCCCTGCGGGTCGTAGCAGTAGATCGACGGCCCTTCGCCGCGCGCGCCGTAGCGCATGCCCCGTTCGCCGATGCGCACGCCATGCGCCTCCAGGTGGGCAAGGATCGCCGCCTCGTCGTAGTCCTCCACGCGCAGGCACAGGTGATCCATGTTGTGGCCTTGCAGGCCCGGCGCCGCGCCGCCGTGGCGGCCGAGCTTGCCGTCGACGCCGACCAGGTCGATCAGCGAGGCGCCGGCGCGCAGTTGCAACAGGCCGATTTCGTCCTGCCGGCGCTCCTCGCGGCAACCCAGCACGTCGCAGTAGAAGCGCCGCATCGTCTCGACATCGATGGCGCGCAGCACGACATGGTCGATTTCGCCAATGCGAATCATGGCGGCTCCGGGTATGGGGGACGCCGAGCATAACGCTTCATGGGCCCCGCCCCTGTATAATCGATGCGGTAAACGCATGGTGGGAGAAGCGGCCGGCCCTCGTGGACGCACCGCTGCCGAAGGCGCAACGCCCGTAATCGCTCAGGCCCCATACCATCCTGCGCAACAGCACTCTGGAGAGAGCGGTTCGATCCGCCGCCGAAGGGGCACGAGACGCGCTCGCGCGTTTCCAAACTCTCAGGCAAAAGGACAGAGGGGCGCCCCGCGTGCGGCTCGCACGTTGATTTCGGACGCCCCTTGCCATGAGCCAGAATACCCATTCTCCTCTCGCCCCCTCTCTGCGCGAGCTGGAAAGCCACGACGCCTTCATCGCGCGCCACATCGGCCCCAACGACGCCGAGATCGCGCACATGCTGCGCACCGTCGGCCACGATTCGCTGGAAGCGCTGACCGACGCCATCGTGCCCGCCAAGATCAAGTCGGCCGCGCCGCTGGCCCTGCCGCCGGCAATGACCGAGGTGGAAGCGCTGGCGAAGATCCGCGCCGTCGCGAGCAAGAACCGGGTGTTCAGGAGCTTCATCGGCCAGGGCTACTACGGCACCCATACGCCCAACGTCATCCTGCGCAACGTGCTGGAAAACCCGGCCTGGTATACCGCCTACACGCCGTACCAGGCGGAGATCTCGCAGGGCCGCATGGAAGCGCTGATCAACTTCCAGACGATGTGCGCCGACCTCACCGGCATGGAGATCGCCAATGCCTCGCTGCTCGACGAGGCCACTGCGGCCGCCGAGGCGATGACCTTGGCCAAGCGCTCGGCCAAGGCCAAGGGCAACACCATCGTGGTGTCCGGCGACACGCACCCGCAGACCCTCGAGGTGATGCGCACCCGCGCCGAACCGCTGGGCCTGACCATCACCCAGGCCAATTCCGCCGAGGAGTGGGACGCCGCGATCGCCTCGGACGACTACTTCGCCGCGCTGATCCAGTACCCCGCCAGCAGCGGCTGGCTGATGGACTGGAGCGATGAGGTCGCCAAGATCCACGCCAGGGGCGCGCTGGCCATCTTCGCCACCGACCTGCTGGCGCTGACCTTGCTGAAGACGCCGGGCGAGATGGGCGCCGACATCGTGATCGGCAACTCGCAGCGCTTCGGCGTGCCGTTCGGCTTCGGCGGCCCGCACGCCGCGTTCATGGCCTGTCGCGACGCCTACAAGCGCTCGATGCCGGGCCGCCTGATCGGCGTCTCCATCGATGCCGAAGGCAACAAGGCCTACCGCCTCACGCTGCAGACGCGCGAGCAACACATCCGCCGCGAGAAGGCCACCAGCAACATCTGCACCGCGCAGGTGTTGCTCGCTGTGATGGCCTCGATGTACGCCGTCTACCACGGCCCGGAAGGCCTCACCCGCATCGCCTCGCGGGTGGCGCGCCTCACCGCGATCCTCAAGGCCGGCCTTGAGCAGCTCGGCTTTACCGATTTCCACCACGCCACCGCATTCGACACCGTCAGCCTGAAGACCGGCGAGCGCACCGACGCCCTCGCGACGCGCGCGGTGGCGATGGGCGCCAACCTGCGCAAGGCCTGGGGCGAATACCTGTGCATCTCGCTGGACGAGACCACCACCCGCGCCGACATCGAACTGCTGTGGCGCATCTTAGGCGGCGACGATGCGAAGCTGCCCAGCATCGATGTGCTGGACACCAGTGCGCCGTCGCTGATCCCGCAGGCGCTGCGGCGCACCTCGGCGTTCCTCACCCACCCGGTGTTCAACACGCATCACAGCGAGCACGAACTGCTGCGCTACCTGCGCTCGCTGGCCGACAAGGACCTGGCGATGGACCGCACGATGATCCCGCTGGGCTCGTGCACCATGAAGCTCAACGCCACCGCCGAGATGATTCCGGTGACCTGGCCGGAGTTCGCCAACATCCATCCGTTCGCGCCGGCCGAACAGACCAAGGGCTACGAGGAACTGATCGCCGAACTGGAAGCGCAGCTGGTGGAGATCACCGGCTACGACGCGGTGAGCCTGCAGCCGAACTCCGGCGCACAGGGCGAATACGCCGGCCTGCTGACGATCCGCGCCTACCACCAGTCGCGTGGCGAAGGCCATCGCGACATCTGCCTGATCCCCGAGTCCGCCCACGGCACCAACCCGGCCTCCGCGCAGATGTGCGGGATGCGCGTGGTGGTAACCAAGTGCGACGCCAACGGCAACGTGGACCTGGCGGACATCCGCGCGCAGGCAGAGAAGCACTCGGCCAACCTCGCCGCGATCATGCTCACCTACCCGTCCACCCACGGCGTGTTCGAGGAGGACGTGGTCGCCATCTGCGACATCGTCCACCAGCACGGCGGCCAGGTGTACACCGACGGCGCCAACATGAACGCGCTGGTCGGCGTGGCCAAGCCCGGCAAGTGGGGCTCGGACGTCAGCCACCTCAACCTGCACAAGACCTTCTGCATTCCGCACGGTGGCGGCGGTCCGGGCGTGGGCCCGTGCGCGGTGAAATCGCATCTCGCGAAGTTCCTGCCGCGCGCGCTGGGCGACGACGGTGCGCGCACGCAGGGCACCGGCAACGGCGCCATGGTCAGCGCCGCCACCTTCGGCAGCGCCTCGATCCTGCCGATCTCGTGGATGTACATCACCCTGATGGGCACCGCCGGCCTGCGCAAGGCTACCCAGGTCGCGCTGCTCAACGCCAACTACATCGCCAGGCGCCTGGCACCGCACTACCCCACCCTGTACACCGGCCGCAACGGCCTGGTGGCGCACGAGTGCATCCTCGACCTGCGCCCGCTCAAGGACGCCACCGGCATCAGCGCGGAGGACGTGGCGAAGCGCCTGATCGACTTCGGCTTCCACGCCCCCACCCTGAGCTTCCCGGTGGCCGGCACGCTGATGGTGGAACCCACCGAGAGCGAATCGAAGCACGAGCTGGACCGCTTCATCGACGCGATGATCCAGATCCGCGACGAGATCCGCGCGGTGGAGGAAGGCAAGCTGGACCGCGACGACAACCCGCTGCGCAACGCCCCGCACACCGCGTTCGCGGTGAGCGCCAGCGAGTGGACGCATGCCTACCCGCGCGAGCTGGCCGCCTTTCCGCTGCCATCGCTGAGGCTGCAGAAGTACTGGTCGCCGGTGGCGCGCGTGGACAACGTCTACGGCGACAAGAACATCATGTGCGCTTGCATCCCGGTGGATGCGTACAAGGAGGAGGCAGAGGCCTGAGCTTCCGCTCGTCGTATCAATGAAAAGCCCCGCCTTAAGCGGGGCTTCTTCATTTGAGGCGCATGTGCAAAAGCTTCGTTTGGATCTTGTTGAAGGCACTCTGCGCTATCGCCAGCAACAAGGCGGTTTCGGTCGCCTGCCGGCGCCCGAGCCACTTCTCTTTGCTGGCCCACGCCGCCGCAGTAGCGGCGGCGAACGGCGAAGCCGGCCCGAAGGGCGGAGGGCAGGATGCCCGGAGTCAAGAGAAGTGGCCAAGAGAAATGGCCTCGTTCAATACGCCGAGCCTACGAGCAGGCTGTGTCGAAGGCATTGGAACTACTCCCGCCTACGCGATACACAATGCGGCCACTCCGCGCCGTATCTGGAAACCGAGTCTTGGTGCTTGCGATCTGGATTGATCGCAAGCTCCTGGCATTGAATCTAATGCAGCACGCCTCACGTATGACCGATGCGCGAGTTCGTCGGGCCGCGGGGTTGTGTCGCGTGCCAGAATGCGGGCTTCAGGCGCCAATTTCCCCGGGATCGAGAGGTATCGCCTTGAACGCTTCCACGCTCGCCGAGCCTGCGCTCCGCGCTACCACCACGCCGCTGCCGCGCACGCCGAACCTGCACGAGACCGATCCCGCGCGTATGCGCGCAGTGCTGCGCGAGTACTTCACCAGCACCTTCGACCGTTACGAGTCGCTGTTCGAGACGCTGGCTGTCGATGCGGCGTGGTACGAACCGGCGATCACGCTGCGCCATCCGCTGATCTTCTACTACGGCCATACCGCCACGTTCTTCGTCAACAAGCTGCTGCT
Source organism: Pseudomonadota bacterium (assembly GCA_021798675.1). Next base: position 6,230 of record JAJZGE010000055.1, read on the forward strand.
GGCGCGGATGATCGAGGAGCGCATCGACCCGCACCTCGAATCGGTGTTCGCGGTGGGCGTGGACGAGATGAGCTGGGACGACCTCAACGACGCGCACTACGACTGGCCCAGCATCGCCGAGGTGAAGGCCTACCGCGACAAGGTGCGGGCGCTGGTCACGCGATTGATCGACGAGGCGCCGCTGACCCTGCCGATCGGTTGGGACAACCCATGGTGGGCCATCGTGATGGGCATCGAGCACGAGCGCATCCACCTGGAAACCTCCTCGGTGCTGATTCGCCAGCACAAGCTGGCCTACGTAAAGCCGCATCCCGCGTGGCCGCCCTGCACGCAGACTGGCGAGGCGCGAGAGAACACGCTGGTCAAGGTACCCGCCGGCAAGGTCGCACTGGGCCGCGAGATCAGCAGCGCCATCTACGGCTGGGACAACGAATACGGCCGCCACGAGGCCGAGGTACCCGCCTTCGAGGCCAGCCGCCATCTGGTCAGCAACCGTGAGTTCCTCGCCTTCGTCGAGGCCGGCGGCTACGCGCAGCCCGGTTACTGGGAAGACGAAGGCAACGGCTGGCGCGAATTCGCCAAGGTCGAACACCCCACGTTCTGGCGCCGCTCGGCCGACGGCTGGCACCTGCGCCTGATGACCGGCGAAGTGCCGATGCCGTGGGACTGGCCGGTGGAGGTGAACTACCACGAGGCCAAGGCGTTCTGCCGCTGGAAATCCGCACACGGCGGCCAGCCGGTGCGCCTGCCCACCGAGGACGAGTGGTACCGCCTGTACGCCGAAAGCCGGCGCGGCGTGCCCGACGGCGAAACGCCAGACGCGAACCTCAACCTCGCGCACTGGGCCTCGTCGTGCCCGGTGAACCATTTCGCGCAGGGCGAGTTCTTCGACGTCGCCGGCAATGCGTGGCAATGGACGGAAACCCCGATCTATCCGTTCGAGGGATTCCAGGTGCACCCGATCTACGACGACTTCACCACGCCCACCTTCGACGGCCGCCACAACCTGATGAAGGGCGGCTCGTGGATCGCCACCGGCAACGAGGCCCAGCCTGCCTCGCGCTACGCCTTCCGCCGCCACTTCTTCCAGCACGCGGGGTTCCGCTACGTGGTTTCCAAGCACATCAAGCCGGCCCCGGCCTCGCACTACGAGACCGACAAGCTGCTCAGCGAATACGCCGAGTTCCACTACGGCGACAGCTACTTCGGCGTGTCGAACTTCCCGCAAGCACTGGTGGACGTGGCGATCACGGCGCTGGGCGATGCGCCGAAGCGCACCGCGCTGGACCTCGGCTGCGCCTCCGGTCGCGCCAGCTTCGAACTGGCGCGCCACTTCGGCCACGTCACCGGCGTGGACTTCTCCGCGCGCTTCATCGGCCAGGGCGCGGCGCTAGCGCGCGGCGACAGCCTGCGCTACCTGCTGGCCGACGAGGGCGAACTGGTCGAGTACAAGTCACGCAACCTCGCCGAGCTGGGCCTAGCGGATGTCGCCCACAAAGTAGAGTTCTTCCAGGGCGATGCCTGCAACCTCAAGCCGCAATTCACCGGCTACGACTTCATCCTGGCCGCCAACCTGATCGACCGCCTGTACAACCCGGCGCAGTTCCTCGAAGCCATCCACGAACGCCTGAATCCCGGCGGCCTGCTGATGATCGCCTCGCCCTACACCTGGCTGGCGGAACACACGCCGCGCGCGGACTGGGTGGGCGGCTTCAAGAAGGACGGCGAGAGCTTCACCACGCTGGACGGCCTCGACGCGATGCTCGGCGCGCACTTCCAGCGGCTGGGGGAACCGCAGTCGGTGCCGTTCGTGATACGCGAGACGCGGCGCAAGTTCCAGCACACCTTGTCCGAGGTGACGCTGTGGCGGCGGCGCGCGTGAGCCACTTGGGTCGCCGCATCGACATCCCTGCGCAAGCACACGGCTGCCCGGAACCCCTCCCCTCTCCCACCGGG
>JAJZGE010000056.1 GCA_021798675.1 Pseudomonadota bacterium
CCACCACGCCGCGCAACGCGAAGTCAGCGTGCTGTTCGACAACAGCCGGCAGGTCGCCATCTCCGGTGATCTGAAAGCGGGCGATGCCGTCATCGTCGAAGGTCAGCTGCGCGTCGTTCCGGGGGGCGCGGTGAAGGTGTTTGCACCGGCTCCGGCATCGGGCCGGCAAGGGCTGCCCCGCGCCGGGGCGCCCGGTTCGTCATGAACCTCTCGCGGCGATTCATCGAGCGCCCCGTGATGACCATCCTGCTGATGGCCGCGCTGGTGATCTTCGGCCTGTTCGGCTACGTCATGCTGCCGGTAAGCGAATTGCCGAACATGGATTTTCCGACCATCAACGTGCGCGCCAGCCTGCCCGGCGCCGATCCGGAAACGATGGCTTCGGCGGTGGCCACGCCGCTGGAAGGCGCGTTGTCCGGCATCCCCGACGAGGAGTCGATGACCTCGACGAGCAGCCAGGGGTCCACCAGCATCACCATCCAGTTCAGGTTGAACCGCAACATCGACGCTGCCGCCCAAGACGTGCAAGCAGCGATTTCCAGCGTGAGCTATCTGCTTCCGCATGCGATGCCGAATCCACCCACGATCCGCAAGAACGACCCCTCGGCGCAGCCGATCTACTTCATCGTGCTCACCTCCAGGAGTCTGCCCATATCCAAGGTCGACCAGTACGCCCGCACGGTGCTGGCCAACCAGCTCTCGACGGTGGACGGCGTGGCGCAAGTCGTGGTGCACGGGTCGGCCAAATACGCCGTGCGCATCCAGGCCGATCCGGCCGCGCTGGTGGCGCGCGGGCTGACCCTGGGCGATCTCGCCAGCGCGGTGACGGCAACCAGTACGGATCAATCCTCCGGCGCGCTCAACGGACCGACGAGGAAGGCGGTGATCCACACCGCTGGCCAGCTCGACAATGCGGCGGAATTCAGAAAGCAGATCATCGCCTATCGCGACGGCGCGCCGGTCACCCTCGGCGACGTCGCCAACGTGATCGACAGTGTCTACCGAATCCGCTACGCCGACTGGTACAACAACCAGCGGGCGATCACCCTTGAGATACAGCGCCAGCCCGGTTCCAACACGATGGCCGTGGTGGACCACATCAAGGCGGTGCTGCCCCGCTTCAAGGCGCAGCTTCCCGCATCCATCGACATGCGCATCTTCTACGACCGCAGCCAGTCCATCCGGGCCGCGGTCAATGACGTGCAGCTGACCCTGCTGATCGCCGGTGCGATGGTCGTCGGCGTGATCTTCCTGTTCCTCCGGCGGGTCAGCGCGACCGTGATCCCCTCGCTGGCGCTGCCGATTGCCGTGATCGGTACGTTTGCCGGCATGTCCGTGCTCGGCTTCAGCCTGGACGACCTGTCGTTGATGGCGCTGACGCTGTCGGTCGGTTTCGTCGTCGACGATGCGATCGTCATGCTGGAAAACATCGTCCGTCACATCGAGGCGGGCGAACCACCGATGCAGGCGGCGCTGGCGGGCTCTGCAGAAATCAGCTTCACCATCCTGTCGATGACGCTGTCGCTGGCCGCGGTGTTCATCCCCATCATCTTCATGGGCGGTGTGGTGGGACGCCTGCTGCATGAATTCGCAGTCACCATCGTGGTGGCCATTCTCATCTCCGGCCTCGTCTCGGTTACGCTGACGCCGATGCTGTGCGCCCGGGTGCTCACGCGGCAGGCGGATCAGCCGCACAATCGCCTCTATCGTTGGAGCGAGCGCGGCTTCAACCGCCTGCGTGACGCCTATGCACGCAGCCTGCACTGGAGCATGGGTCACCGCTCGATCATCCTGGGTCTGTTCGTGGCGAGCATCCTGACCAGCTACGCGCTGTTCGAGGCGATGCCACAGGATTTCCTGCCCAGCGACGATACCAGCCAGATTCGCGGCAACGTGCAGACCGCCGTCGGCACCTCGTTCGATCAATACATCCGCTACACGGCGCAGGCGCGTCAGCTGGTCGAACAGGATCCCAATGTGGCAGGCCTTCAATCCGACGAGAGCGGCGAGCTGGTGATCGCCCTCAAGCCGCTCTCCGAGCGCCGGCTTTCGGCCGACCAGGTGGTGACCGAGCTGCGCGCCAAGCTGGGAGACATTCCCGGCACCCGGGTCACGGTCGTCAATCCACCCAGCATCCGAATCGGCGGCCGCATCGCACGCTCCAGCTACCAATACACCTTGAAGGGACTGGATCTGGCCGAACTGCAGAAATACGCGATACGTCTGGAGGAAGCACTGCGGAGCAACCCGATCTTCGTCGGCGTCAACAGCGATTTCAATCGCGCGGCGCCGTCGGTGGAGGTGCACATCGATCGCAATCGCGCGGCGGCTCTGGGCGTGACGCCGGATCAGATCGAGGCCACGCTCGGCGACGCCTTCGGCGGGCAGCTGGTGTCGCAAATCTACGCGGCGGCCGAGCAGTACAAGGTGATCCTGGAACTGCTTCCGAAATACCAGCAGGATGCGTCTGCGCTGTCGCGCCTGTACCTGCGCGGCAGCGGTGGCGCGATGGTGCCGCTGGGCGCGGTTGCCAGCATCCGTCGCGGCACCATGCCTCAGGTCATCAATCATTCCGGCCAGATTCCGGCCATCACGATTTCCTTCGACGTCGCGCCCGGCAAGGCCTTGAGTGATGCGGTGAAGGGCGTGGACGAAGCGACGCGGGCGATCCGGCTGCCGGCCGATCTGCAGGGCAGCTTCGCCGGAACCGCGGCAGCGTTCCAGAGCTCCACCGCCAACATGGGCTGGCTGCTGCTGATCGCCCTGATCGTCGTCTACATCATCCTGGGCATCCTCTACGAGAGCTTCATCCACCCGATCACGATCCTGTCCGGCCTGCCGTCGGCCGCCGTGGGCGCGTTGCTCACGCTTTACCTGTTCCACCTGCCGCTCACGCTGTATGCGTTCGTCGGCATGATCATGCTGATCGGCATCGTCAAGAAGAACGCCATCATGATGATCGACTTCGCGCTGGAGCGGCAGCGCGGTGACGCCAGCACGACCGCGGCGCAGGCGATCTGCGAGGCCGCGATGATCCGCTTCCGCCCGATCACGATGACGACGATGGCCGCCCTGATGGGCACCTTGCCGATCGCCCTGGGGATGGGCATGGGCGCCGACTCGCGCCGGCCACTGGGCCTCTGCGTGGCCGGCGGCCTGCTCTTCTCGCAGCTGCTGACGCTTTACATCACGCCGGTGCTTTATGTGGCGCTGGACGGTCTGGCGCGTCGCGTCAGCCCGGGGACCGGACGTGACGCCGCGGCGGTGGGCGGCCTCTCCGACAGATAGCCCGCGCGTCGGTTTCGTCGGACACCCAGCGGCGTTTTCCTTGAAAGGCGGGCGCGGCATCCTGCGACGGTAATCTGAATAACTTTTTAGAAAGACTTCATGTTGCTTAAAGGTTGCGGCACTAGGTTTCGGCGGACAGGGAGCTCTGCATGACGGATACATAAGAACCCGCAGCGAAGTCTTTGGAGGGGATGATGTCCGCGATCCGATCAGATGTGCTTGCGTTGTCGATCCTTGTCGCGCTTGCCGCCGTGCCCGTGGGGGTGGCGCATGCAAGCCCGCTGAAGCAGCCCGCCAGCGGGCAGGCTGCCCCCGCTCCTGCTCCTGCTCCGGCGCCCACGTCGCCCGCTCCGCCCAAGCACGTCACCAAGCTCAAGTCCGTCTCGGTGCAGGCGCGCTTCATCTCGGCGGCAGGCCACAGCGCGCTGAAGATGGACGTGCCCTCGCGCGACACGCCGTTCTCCATTTCCACCTACACCGGCAGCTTCATGCATGCCATCGAGGCGCAAAAGGTCGATGCGCTGTATCCCTACATGACCGGCATCCAGAGCGCCGGCATCACCGGCTACGACCTGGTGTTCCGCGGCTTCCAGAGCGGCGGCAACGACCAGAACTCGATCCTGGTCGATGGCCTGCCGGGGCTGGCGACCCGCTTCGGCTCGCCGGCGACGATCGGCGTGTCGCACATCGACGTGGTGCGCGGGCCGTCGTCGGTGCTCAATGGCGAGGAGCAGCCGGGCGGCTTCATCAACCTGATCACCAAGAAGCCCGAGGCCTATCCCCTCTATGAATTCAGCAGCAGCGCCACCGCCTACGACGGCGCCGGCATCGGGCTGGGCGACAAGCTGGGCACGGACTTCGCCGCCGATCTCACCGGCCCGATCGACAAGGACAAGCGCTTTCTGTACCGGCTGGTGATGGACGACTCCAATCGCGACACCTACCGCCACGCCAGCTACGACCACAGCATCTATTTTGCCCCCAGCCTGACTTGGAAAATATCCGACGCCACCAGCCTCACGGCGGCCTACGAATACCAGAAGCTGCATTACAGCTACGACACCTACCTGGTCGCCCCAAACAGCGACATCAACCTGGTCCCGCCGATTACCACGCGCTATCAGGAGCCGAGCGATTTCGAGAACGAACACGGCAGCGTCCTCACGCTCTTGTTCAAGCACCAGTTCGCCAATGGCATGACCTGGAACCTCAATACCCGCGACGTCTGGCACACCGACGAGGCGCACGGCTTCGACGTCACCGCGATCCGTCCCGACCTGCAACACGTTGGCCGCCGGGCCCGGGGTCAGCTCAACAAGCGGCGCTACGACTATGTGGACACCAACCTGCAGATGCCGTTCGACACCTTCGGCATCGGCCACAAGATGGTGGTGGGACTGACGGCTGGAAGAGACACGGCCAATACCGATCGACTGCAGTTTTACAACGCGCCCGCCACTGGACCCAATTCCCTCGACATCAGCATTTATGACCCGATCTACGGCGTTGCACCGCCACTCTCTTCATTGCCTCTGGTGGCTCCCGGTGCCAACAAACTTCTGAACGATCGCCTCACCGTGCTTGACAGTTATGGTGCGTACTTCGCCGACATGATGACGCTGTCCGAACGATGGAAGGCCACCGTCGGCCTGCGCTACGCGCGCAACAGGCAGGCGATCTCGGAACTGAAGATCCCCAACGTGCCCAGCAGCAGCAAGACCAACAGCAAGGTGCTGCCGATGCTCGGTCTGGTCTACCAGCCGGACAAGCAGTGGAGCTACTACGCCAGCTACAGCACGTCGTATGTGCCGCCCGCGGCGAATGCCATCGACATCCACGGCGTCAACAGCTTCGTGCCCACCTCGGCCAAGCAGGTCGAAGTGGGCAGCAAGGCCAATTTCTTCGACAACCACGTGTCGGCCACCTTCGCGCTGTACCGCATCGACGAGAAGGACACGTTCAGCCATTTTGCCTGTCCCTACGGCACCTGCTACCAACAGCTTGGCAAGGCCCGCTCGCAGGGCGCCGAGCTGGAGGTGAATGCGCGGCCGCTGCCGAACTGGCAGCTGACCGCCGGCTATGGCTACACCGACGCCAGAATCACCGCCTCCACCAATCCCGCGCAGGTCAACAGCCGTCTGCCGAACGTGCCGTACAACAGCGCGCACCTGTGGTCGCGCTACGACTTCCGCTCGCCGCGGCTGCAAGGGCTGGGCTTCGGCCTCGGGGTGATCTACAACGGAGAGCGACAGGGGTTTACCCCGACCAAGGCAAACAGCCCGATGCTGAAGTTGCCGGGCTACACGCGCGTTGATGCGGCGCTCTACTACAACGTTGACAAGTACGTGGTGACGTTCAAGGTCGAAAACCTGTTCGACAAGACCTACTACCAGAGCGCCGGCTTCAACGGCGACATCAACCTGCTGCCGGGCGTACCGCGCATGTTCACCCTTTCTGTCAGGGCCTTCTTCGAATGAGCCGCAGCGTCGAGTATCCGACACGTTTTCCGCGTCACCCGCACCCGAAGATCCTGGTCTGGCTGCTGCTGCTCGGTGCAAGCGCCGCCGCCGCGGCCGCGCCGCCGCCGGCCGCATCATCAGCGGGAGTGGTGTGGGTGCTGCCGATGGCGAAAACCAACGCGGCGCAGACTCCCGCGCAGGAGCAGGCCGGCAAGCGGATCGGCCGCCCGCTGCCCGCGCCGGAGCTGCTGCAGCCCACGCTGGACGCGGCGCTGCCCACGTTCCGGCCGCATCGCGATGCGCAGCTGGGTGGCACCCTGCGGATGGCCTCGTCGGACACGCTGCCGGGCCTGGTGCACGCCTGGATCGGCGCCTTCCACACGATCTATCCGCACGTGCAGATCGTTTTCGGGCCGCCGTACGAGGGCAGCCACGGCGCGAAGGAGCTGGAGCAGGGCGCCATCGACATGGCCTTCGTCTCGCGCGAGCTGAAGCCCACCGACATCGCCACCTTCCGCGCCAGCCACGGCTACCCGCCGCTCAGCGTGCCGGTCTGCGGCGGCACCTACCGGCACTTCGGCTTCCTCGATGCGGTGGCCTTCTTCGTCAACCGGCAGAATCCGCTCGATCACCTGACGCTGGCGCAGCTCGATGCCGTACTGTCGCGCTCGCACCTGCACGACAAGCGGGCGGCCACCACCTGGGGTGATCTCGGCGCCACCGGCGCGTGGGCCACGCGACCGATCCACGTATATGCGATCAAGCCGTGGAACGGCTTCGAGGAATTCGTGCGCCAGCGCGTGCTGGACGCCGGTGCGCAGCGCGGCCACTGGCGCAGCGACCTGCACTTCGATCCCACCGTGTTTCCGATCGCCCGGCGCGTGGCCGCCGACCCGGACGGCATCGGCTATGCGGGGCTGGCGTTTCTCGACGCGCCAGTGAAGGTGCTGGCGATCGGCGGCGCGGGCGACGCGCTGGCGCCCACCTACACCAACGTCGCTGCCGCCCGCTACCCGTTGAGCCGACTGGTTTACGTCAACGTGAACCAGAAGCCGGGTGAAGCGGTGAGCCCCGCGATGCAGGAGTTTCTGCGCTTTGTGCTGAGCCGACAGGGCCAGCAGGTGGTGCGGGAGCAGGGCGTGTTCCTGCCGCTGCGCGGCTTCCAGGCAAGTGCCGCGCGCGCCACGATCGTGCTGCCGGCGCGGAGTGCCTCGAAGTGAGCGCGCGTCGCAGCCACCGCACTCACCCGATGACCGTTCATGCGCTGCGCAGCGCGGCGTGGCTGCTGGCCTGCCTGTGTTGCAGCGCGGCGGCGGCCACCACGCTGCCGCTGCAGGTCACCCGGCGCATCGCGCTGGCGGGTGACGATCCGGTGCAGGCGATCGCATCCGGCCCCGGCGGCGCGCAGGTCTACGTGGCCAGCGGCAGCACGATCCGCGGCTACGACGCGGCCAGCGGCCAGCTCTCCAGTGCGCTGCCGCTGCCCGCGCCGGTGCTCGACATGACCGCCGACGCCAGTGACGGCGTGGGCTACGCGGCGCTGGCGGCGCCGGCTCGGGTGGTGGCGTTCGCGCTGCAGCCGCTGCGCATCCGCTCGACCATCGCGCTCGCCGACGGCGCGCCCTCGGCGCTGCTGCTGGATGCCGCCGCGCACGCGCTCTACGTGGAAAGCGCGGCCAGCGACTCGCTGACGAAGATCGACACGCTCACCGGCAAGCGGGTGGCTGCGCTGCGGCTGGACGGGACGCTGCAGCAGATGGCGGCGGACGGTCGGGGCACGCTGTACGTCGCCAACATGAGCCATGCGGCGATCGACGTGGTGGATACCGCACGCATGACCCGCACCGGCGCGATCCCGCTCGACGGTTGCGCGCAGCCCACCGGGCTGGCGCTGGATCCGGTGGGACGCCGGCTGTTCGTCGCCTGCCGCGATGGCGTCCGTGTGGTGATCGACACCGACATGGGTTTCACCTTCGCCCGGTTGCCTGGCGACGAGCCGGGGGCGGTGCGCACCGTGTTCGGCTTCCACCCCTTCGGCGCCGGCGGCTGGAAGGGCGGCGCGTTCAGCGCGGGCAAGGCGTCGCCGCTCACCGCCATCCGCATGAACTCGTTCATCAGCTACAGCGCGCCGGGCAGCTATCCGCTGCCGGGAAGCTGCCAGGCGCTGGCGCTGGACAGCGGCGGCCGCGGGCTGTGGCTGGCGCTGTCGCAGGCCTCCGCCGGCGGCCAGCCGCAGGCGCCCTTCGAACTGTGGCTGCTGGGTGAAACGGCGGGAGCAACGAAATGATTCAGCGGCTGCGTTTACCCGCCCTCGTCGGCAGCGGGCTGCTCGCCTTCGGCCTGCTGGGCGCGATCCCGGCGCATGCGGCGCTGCTGCCGTGGTCGGC
>JAJZGE010000057.1 GCA_021798675.1 Pseudomonadota bacterium
CAGCTCGTGGGCCGGGCCCGCCGGGTCGTCTCCGCCAACGGCATCGAGCGCCTGACATCCCTGGTCCCGATCGCGGAGATCGAGCAGCTCCGTGAAGGGCTGGCCCTGCAGGGCCGATGCCGCGCGACCAGTCAGGGATTCGAAGTAGAGGTTGCTCTCCTGGATGCGGCCCTCGCCGTCGAGCAGCGCGATGCCGACGCCGGCGTGATCCACCACGCGCGAAAGCAGCGCCTGGCGCTGCGCCAGCACCGTGCGCGCCTGCGCCGCTTCGGTATCGGCTTCGCGAAGGTGCAGTTGCTTCTCCACCATCACCGCGAGGTCGGCCAGCGCCTGACGGTCGGACTTCGAGAAGGTTCGCGGACGGGTATCGAGCACGCACAAGGTACCGAGGGGAACGCCCTGGCGCGAACGCACCGTATGGCCCGCATAGAAGCGGACAAACGGATCCCTGGTCACCAGCGGGTTGTCGGCGAAGCGCGGATCGAGCCGCGCATCCGGCACGACCATCGGCGCCGGCAGGAGGATCGCATGCGCGCAGAAGGCCTGGTCGCGGGGCGTGCGGTCCATCGCCATGCCAACCTTGGAAGCGAACCATTGCCAGTCGTCGTCGAGCAGCGTCACCAGCGCCATCGGCACATTGAAGACACGCGTGGCCGTCCGCGTGATGCGATCCAGCTCAGGCGAGCCGCCCGGCAGCGGGCAAGACTGCACGCCGGAAGGTCCGCCGACAGCGGGTACGACCTGGGATACAGGCTTTGTCGTCGATTGATTCATGAATGCCGAAAGACTCCGGATCAGGTATCGGCAAGCACTGACTACGGCCCGCACTTTGCCTTGCCGTGCGTAAAGGCTTCGAGAATCATGCTTGACCACGACCTCGCGTGGGATCGACCGTCGCGCCGGACGCGTCTAGTCCGGCCAGTGCACCGGCGGCAGTGCCTCGAAGGCCGGCCGGGCAAACAGGAAACCCTGGAACAGCCGTATGCCCATGCCGTGCAGCAGGCGGTACTCCGCCTCGCTTTCCACGCCCTCGGCGATCACCTCGATGCCCAGCGCGCGGCACACGCCGAGGATCCCCGCGACGATCGCCTGCCGCACGGGATCGGTGTCCACCGCGCGAACCATGGCCATGTCGAGCTTGATGATGTCCGGCTGGAACTCGGCCAGAAGGTTGAGCCCGGAATAGCCGGCGCCGAAGTCGTCGATGGCGGTGCGGAAGCCCTGCCGCTTGTACTCGCGGATGATGCTCTTGAGGTGTTCCTTCTCGACCAGTTGTTCGTTCTCGGTGATCTCGAAAATGAGCTGCCGGGTGGGAAAACCGAAACGCTGGGCCGCCTGCAGCGTGGCGCGGATGCAGGTCGCCGCCTGGTAGACCGCATTGGGCAGGAAATTGATGCTGACGAAACAGGGCACGCCCAGCCGCGCGGCCAGCTCCACTGCCTTCACCCGGCAGGACTGGTCGAACACGTAGCGGTTGTCGTGATTGATCTGGCCAAGGATAGTCTCCGCCCCCTCCCCGGCGGTGCCGCGCACCAGTGCCTCGTAGGCGAATACCTCGCGCCGGGCGACGTCCACGATGGGCTGGAACGCCATCGTGAAGTCGAACGGCAGCGGCTCGCCCGGACGGCAGGATCGGCACGGCGGCAGCGCGGAGTCGTCGGTCGGCATGGATGGAGCGGGATCCGGATTGGAGGAGGCCTTGCGCGGGGCGCCAATCGAGCCGACGTGACGCGGCATAGCACCGGCGGATTCGTCGTGCGCGGTGACTTGGCTGGACGAAAGGCGTATCGGCTCGCCGCGCCACAACTTGACCGGACCGGGCGGCTCCGCCTGCGCACGCACCCGGGCAGAAGACCTCGGCATCGCGGAATGCCGGGGCCGTTTGGCCTGGCCGGCCACGATCACCGGATGGCCTCGGTCAGCGACGCCAGGCCAGCACGATCGCCAACAGCGAGAACAGCAATGCGGCCACTGCCACGCCGAATGCACGACGCGCGAGTCGTGCGCCATCGCGGCCGCCGTCGAAAGACACGTCGCCGTCCGATGGCGTCGCCCCGCCCGCGGGCGCCTCCGCTGTCGATGGGCGGTGTTGCAGCAATCCCACCATCGCCGCGACTTGAGTACTGTCGAAACGGTACGGATCGAAATGGCGGTGGCCGAACGAGGCCAGCAGGCGCCTGACCTCGTCGGCCGCCGCCACGTATTTCATCGACCAGCCGGTGAAGCTGGCCTGCTCGATCGGCCGGCGCGAGAGCACCGTCAGGTCATGGTGGCGCGGATCCTTGCGCAGCGCGTCGAGCAACGCGTCGATCGACCCGGCCTCGCCCTCCAGCACCTGGAAGAAATGGCCGTCGCCGTAGTACAGCGCGCCGACCAGGCCGCGCGCGGGGTTGTTGCGGCGCGATTGCATCAGGATGCGACCGATCTCCGGTTCCACCGTGGTAGCGCGATCGGCGCCGGCGAAGCTGGCCTTGCTGATGTAGACGATACGTTGCCAGGGCGACATCGGAACCTCGGCGGCGGCGGGGGCGGCTGCGTAAAACTAGTCCGTATACGCGTGCCGCCGCGGTTCGGATGCACCTACCGGGGCGATCGGGTGGCGCCTCAGGCCGGCTTGCGCGCCACCAGGTCGATCAGCGCGGACAGGCCGGCATGCCCATGGCCTTCCTCGATGCGCGCGTCGTAGCTGTCGAGCTGCAGGATCTCGAGCGGCGCGAACGCCTCGCGCAGCAGCGCCTCGGTATACAGGTTCGCCGGTTCCGACGGCCCGCCGGTACCGTAGGCCAGCTGTTCCGGCCGGTAGCCTTCGAGCAGCAGCAGGCCGCCGGGCTTGAGCGCGGCGATCATGCCGTCGAACAGGCGGGCGCGCAGCTCAGGGTCGGCGAACTGGATGAAGATCGCGGCGATCACGTCGAAGCGTTCGTGGCCGAACGCCCACTGCGCCAGGTCGGCCTGCTCCGGGGCGATGCGGACGCCGCGCCGGGCGGCCAGCCGCTGCCCCTTGGCGAGGCCGACCGCCGAGCTGTCCACGGCCAGCACGTCGAGGCCCTGTTCGGCCAGCCAGACGCCGTTCCGGCCCTCGCCGTCCGCCACCGCCAGGGCGGTTCCGGAAGCCGGCAGGCGGCTCTTCTGGGCGGCAAGGAAGGCATTGGGCGCGGTCCCGAAATGGTAGTCGTCGCCAGCGTAGCGCTGGTCCCAGGGCAACTTGCTCATGCGGTGCCTCCACGATGGATGAATGATGCTGCAGAGTCTAGCGGGCATCCCGTCCAGGCCCGGTCGGGCCACCCGGCCGCGCTCCCGGAAGCGCGCCGGCCCGGACGGTGCCGGAGGTCCCGACCCGGGGCACCTCCCCAGGCGTCGCCGCGGACCGGTTGGCCGCCGTTCAATCCTGGCCGGGCCGGGTCCACCAATCCAGCATCGGCCCGGCCATGTTGCGTCGAGTCTTGACACCGGTGTCAACACCGTTACAAGCTGATGGCGAATCCATGGCGGGGGAGCGCGCTGGACGTGGCAGTCAACCATTCGGATCGATTGGCGGAGGGCGCGGCGTTGCCGTTCCTGGCCGCCGACATCGGCGGCACGCATGCGCGCGTGGCGCTGATGCAGGCCACCCAGGCCGGCGGGCGCTCGGCCGAGCTACTCGCCTATCGCAAGTTCGCTTGCATGGATTTCCCGCGGCTGTCGGCGCTGCTCAAGGCGTTCCTCGACGCGGAGGCGCAGGTTCCGGTGCGCCATTGCGTGCTGGCCTGCGCCGGGCAACTGCTGGGCGACGAGGTGGTCAACGACAACCTGCCCTGGCCGATCCACCTGCCATCGCTGTTGCGCGCCCTCGAACTCGACGACGTGGCCGCGCTCAACGACTTCGAGGCGCTGGGCTACGCGCTTGACGGCACTCTGGCCCACGGCAGTCGCCACCTGTGCGGACCGGACGTGCGCGGGTCCGGTCCGACGCTGGTGATCGGGCCGGGCACCGGCCTGGGCGCGGCGGTGCGCATTCCCGGCCCGGCCGGCGGCATCGTGCTGACGACCGAAGCCGGCCAGATGGATTTCGCCCCGAATTCGGTCCGCGAACGCGAGATCCTCGCGCACCTGGCGCCGGATGGCGGCTACGTGGAATTCGAACGCATCGTGTCCGGCCCCGGCCTGCTGACCGTGTACACGGCCTTGTGCGCCCTGCAGAACCAGGCGCCAAGGCTGGCGACACCCGAGGCCGTCACGGCCGCCGCGGCCGATTCCGGCGACGCACTGGCCACCGAAGCGGTGGAGATCTTCTGCGCGGCGCTGGGAAGCCTTGCCGGCAACCTCGCCATGGCCTTCATGGCCACCGGCGGCGTGTACCTGGCCGGCGGCTTCCTGTCCTCGATGTTCGCGCTGCTCGAGCGCAGTGCCTTCGAACAACGCTTCCTGCACGGCCGCAGCGCACGCACCCTGCTGTCGCAGATCCCGATCTGGGTGACCGAGCACGGCCGTCACGGCGTGCAGGGAGCGGCCCAGTGGTACCTCGGGCGGCTGGCCGCATGAAGCGCGGAGCGACCGCCGGCTTTTGCCGTTGCGCGGCCATCGCCTGGATGGCGGCGAGCAGCGCTGCGATTGCCGCGCCGACCGTTGCCGCGCCGGTGGTCCCTGCATGGTCGCTGCTGCCGCGGCCGGCGTCGGCACGCCCTGCCGGAGCGGGCGCGTTCGAGGTCGCGGACGGCGCCACGGTCGCGGTGCGTGGCGCCGATCCCGGCCAGGTGCGCTCCATCGCGATGCGGCTCATGCAGCGGCTGGCCGGCGTGCGCGGCCTGCACCTGCGCAGAGCCACGGCCGCCACCGCGCATCCCGCGATCGCCTTCGACGTGAATCCCCATGCCGATGTGACGGGCGACACCGGCTACCGCATCACGGTGGACAGCCACGGCATCCTGGTCACCGCACGCACGCCGCGCGGCGCCTTCTACGGCAGCGTCACCCTCTGGCAACTGCTGACCCCGTCCGGCTGGAGGCGCGGCACGCCGGCGGCCGTGGCCGCTGGCGTGATCGACGACCATCCGCGCTTCGCCTGGCGCGCGCTGCTGCTCGATTCCGGGCGCCACTTCCAGAGCGTGGCCGAGATCAAGAAGCTGATCGACTGGATGTCGCTGGACAAGCTCGACGTGCTGCTCTGGCACGTCACCGAGGACCAGGGCTGGCGCCTGCAAATCCCGCAGTATCCGGAGCTCACGAAAACCGGCGCCTGCCGCCAGGCGGTCGGCCTGGACAGCGAGCTGACCGGCGCTGCCGACAAGCCCTACTGCGGGTTCTACACCGAGGCCGACGTACGCGAGATCGTGCGCTACGCCGCCCAGCGCTACGTGGACGTGGTGCCGGAGATCGACCTGCCCGGCCATTCGCAGGCGGCGATTGCCGCCTACCCGTGGCTGGGCGTGACCGGCCGGCGACCGCCGGTGTGGACCGAGTGGGGCGTCAGCCCGTGGCTGCTCAACCCCGACGCAAAGACCCTGCGCTTCGTCGACGACGTGCTCGCCGAAGTGATGCGACTGTTCCCCTCGCGCTACATCTCGCTCGGCGGCGACGAGGCCGACAAGCAGCAGTGGAACGCATCGCCGGAGGTGCGCGCGCAGATGCACAAGCTGGGCCTGGCGAACATGGACCAGTTGCAGGGGTGGTTCATCGGCCAGCTCGCCGATGACCTCGTGCGGCACGGGCGCATCCCGGTGGGCTGGGACGACGAACTGGTCGCGGGCGCGAGATTGCCGGCCTCGCAGCTGGTGATGTCCTGGCACGGCGACGACGACGAACGCGTGGCGCTGCAGGCGATCCGGCAGGGCCACGACGTGGTGATGACGCCGCAGGAGTCGCTGTACTTCGACCACTACCAGTCCGACCTGCCCGATGAATGGGCCGGCCCCCCGCCGGTGGCGACGCTGCGACAAGCCTACGGCACGACGATCATCCCGCCCGGCGCTAGCGCGACCGAAGCCGGACGCATCGTCGGCGTGCAGGCCGGACTGTGGACCGAACAGATGCCCACCTTCGCGCACGACCAGCATGCGGTGTTCCCGCGGATCGCGGCGCTGGCGGAACTCGGCTGGTCGCCGGCAGGCACGCGCAACTGGCACGGCTTCCTGCAGCGCATGCCGGCCGAACTGGCGCGCTACCGCGCGCTCGGCATCGGCTATGCCGACGGCGCGTTCGCGCCCGCCTTCCGGGTGGCCGCCGGCGCACACGGCGGATTCAAGGTCGGGCTGTCCAACCAGACGGGATTCGGCACGATCCGCTACACGACGGACGGTTCCGTTCCGACCGCGCATTCCGCGCGATACGTCCGGCCGCTCACGCTTCCCACAGGCACCACGCTGCGTGCCGCGAGCTTCGCGGCGGATGGCTTCGAGCTCGCCGCGCCACGCACGCAGGTGCTGGACGAGGCGACGCTGCTTGGCCGCGATGGCAGCGCGCTGGGCACCTGCTCGGGGCAACCTGTGTCGCGTCTCGACGGCCGCAGCCCGGCCAGGGGCCCGCGGCCGGTCTATGCGGTGGACATCGGCAACGCGTGCTGGCTGTGGCCGCAGGCGCCGCTGCACGGCGTACGGCATGTTGCCTTGACCGTGGAGCGCATCGCATGGCGCTTCGGCGACGAGGCCAAGGATGCCGTAGTCCGTCGCAAGGCCAGCGCGGCCGGTGAATTCGAGATACGCGCCGACACCTGCAGCGGGCCGTTGCTAGCCAGGCTGCCGCTGGCGCACGCCGCGCAGGCACCGGGACAGACCCGTCTCGACGCCAACCTGACGATGCCGGTGGGGGCCGGCGTCCGCAACCTGTGCATCTTCGCCACCGGCGATCCGCGCGACGGCCAGTGGGCCCTGGCGCACATCACGTTATCGAAATAGGCGGCACGTGCGGCGCGCAGCCGCGCGGCAACAAAGCGGGAACCGCCGTGGCACGCAAGGCCATGGCTGGGGAGATCAAGCAAGCATCGCTGCAAGGCGCCGGCGCGGGCGTCGCCTGGCCACACGCGTTGGAACACCGCGTAGCACACGAGATTCGACCGGCATCAACAACGAGGTAAAGCCCATGTCCACCGTACATCGCAAGCACCCCTTGTCCTTTGCCATATCCATGTCGCTGTTCGCTGTCGTGTCGACGTCGGCCATGGCATCCACGCCCTCGCAGGCAGGCACCGCGGGCACGCAGAACGACACGCCGCAGACCGCGCCGGCCAAGCCGGCGCAGCCTGCGAAGAACAAGAAGGCCGACACCGGCGCCGAAAAGAACGCGGTCACCCTGTCGGCCGTCACCGTCTCCGGCGTGCGTGCGTCGCAGATGCGCGCGATCGACATCAAGCGCGAAGCGCCGAACATCCAGGACAGCATCACGGCGGAAAACATCGGCGCGCTGCCCGACGTGACCATCACCGACTCGCTGCAGCGCGTCACCGGCGTGCAGATCAACCGCGACGCTGGCGTGGGCACCTCGGTGGACGTGCGCGGCCTGCCGCAGGTCGGCACCATGCTGAACGGTGAGGTGTTCATCACGGCCGACCAGATCGACTCGCAGCAGCCCGACTTCACCATGCTGCCGTCCACCCTCTTCCACGGCGTGGACGTGGTCAAGTCGTCCACCGCCAGCGAGACCGACGCCGGCATCAGCGGCGCCATCGACCTGCATACCTACCGTCCCTGGGACCTCCCGAGCGGCTTCACCTACAGCTATTCCGCCAACGGCGAGCACGGCAGCAGCACCCGCCGATGGGGACCCGAGGCGAATGGCCTGGTCTCGTACAACGACGACGGCAAGTGGGGCCTGCTGGTCTCCGCCGACTTCTCCAACACCACGCGAGAGAACTCCACCGAGGGCCTGGACCAGTACGGCGTGGTGCTCAACGGCGAGAACGCGGCCAGCGCAGGCGGCTATTACGGCTTCCTGTCCGGCTGGAACGGCGCGCCAATTCCGTCGCAGATCGTGCAGAACGCCGACGGCAGCGTGGACGTCAACGGCGACGGCAAATCCAACGGCGTATTCATGGGCAGCCAGAACATCGGCCTCTACGACACCACCACCCAGCGCAAGCGCAAGTCCGGCAACGCGTCGTTCCAGATGGACCTCGGCAACGGCTTCAGCCTGACCAG
>JAJZGE010000058.1 GCA_021798675.1 Pseudomonadota bacterium
CGCGACCAGCTGGTGCTGGGCCATACACGCGATTTCGGCGATGGCTGGCGGCTGACCGGCAAGCTGTGGGTCGCCTACCAGGATCTGGCCAGCCGCGCGGCGAACGGCGCGTTGGCACCGCAACCGCCCCCCGCCGCCACCACGCTGCAGGACGAGCAGTTCCGCACCCGGGGGCTGGACCTGCGCGTGCGCAAGGCCTGGGGGCACGGCAACGCGTTCACCGCGGGCACGGTGTTGTTCCACGGCGACGATCCGTTCCGCCAGTGGAGCAGCCCCGACCTCTACGTCGACCGCTACGACCGCAACGGTACCCCGCGCCTGCGCCAGGCGCGCAGTTCGGATTACACCGCGGTATTCGCCGAGAACGTGTTCCGGCTGCCACACGAGATCCATATCGTGCCTTCGGTGCGCCTGGAGCACGAGCGCGTGGCCGTCGACGAAACAGTGCGACCGCCCTTTCTCAGCCGCCCGCTGATCCATGAAGCCGACGCGCGCACCGTACCGCTGTTCGGCCTCGGCATCGGCAACGACTTCGGCCACGGCAACGAGACCTACTTCAACGTCTCGCAGGGCTGGCGACCACTGCGCTACTTCGACATGGCCTCGCCGTTCGCCAACATCGTGCCCGGCCACGCGCCCGACCCGTCGAAATCGCTGTCGTGGGAAGCCGGCGTGCACGGCGTGCCGGTCACCGGCCTGTATTACGACGCCAGCCTGTTCTGGATCGATTTCAGGAACCGCATCGAGGCACGGCACATCAACGCCACCGATGTGGTCGAGGTGAACACCGGCGACACGCGCAACCGCGGTTTCGAAGGCCAGCTCGACTACGACTTCCTCGCACCTACCGCGCGGGCCGCACGCGGCGAGCACCTGGAGGCATTCGCCAGCGTCAGCCTGCTCGACGCCCGCTTCACCGCCAGTGCGATCCCGG
The DNA here is from genome assembly GCA_021798675.1 of Pseudomonadota bacterium. Next base: position 935 of record JAJZGE010000058.1, read on the forward strand.
GCCAGGTCGGCAGGGTACCGGCCTACGCGCCACGCTACCTCGCCAAGGCCGGTCTCACCTGGCGCGTGGAGCAGCGCGTCAAGCTCAGCCTCACCGCGGTCTCGTCGGCAGCGCAGTATTGGCAGGATTCCGACCAGGCATTCGGCAGCGGCGCCAGTTACCTGCCCGCGCGCATTCCCGCCTACACCGTGCTCGACCTGGCCGGCGACTGGCAACTGGATCGGCACGTGAAGCTGTTGGCCGGCGTCAGCAACCTGGCCGACCGTCGCTACTACGACCGCGTGTGGCAAACCGGGCTGGAACCGGCTTACGGGCGCGCCTGGTACACCGGAGTGCAGCTGAAGCTCTGATTCGCGTCACCCGCTTTCGCCCACCGGAAGAATCTCCTTGCGTCGTGTCGATTCGACACGGCGTCGTTCGTCGTTGCCGTGAAAGCCCATCGATACCAACGACAGGAGGCAAACCGATGCGCTGCATAGTGATCGTGAAAGCAAACCGCGACACCGAGGCCGGTGTGATGCCGAGCACCGAGCGGCTCGCCGCGATGGGCCGGTTCAACGAGGCGCTCGTCAAGGCCGGCGTGATGCTGGCCGGCGAAGGGCTGCACCCCAGCTCGCGCGGCGTTCGCGTGCGTTTCGACGGCGCCCAGCGCAACGTGATCGACGGCCCGTTTGCCGAAAGCAAGGAGCTGATCGCCGGTTTCTGGCTATGGCAGGTGAAGTCGATGGCCGAAGCGATCGAATGGCTGAAGCGTGCCCCGTTCGACGATGGCGCCGAGGTGGAGATTCGCCCGGTATTCGAGGCCGAAGACTTCGGCGACAAGTTCACCGACGCCCTGCGCGCACAGGAAGCCAGCCTGCGTGAGCAGATCGGTAGCCGCCAGTAATCCCCGCCCATCGAGGAGAACCGCCATGCAATTCGTCGCCTATCTCACCTACGACGGCAACGCCGAGGCCGCCTTCGATTTCTACGCTCGCTGCTTCGACGGCCAGGTCACCATGCGCGCACGCTACGGCGAGGCGCCGCCGGACATGCCCTCACCGCCGGAAATGCGCGACAAGATGATGCACGTGCGATTGGAAGTCGGCGACCAGGTGCTGATGGCCTCCGACGCGATGGCGCCGCAATGCCCCTACACACCGATCAAGGGTTGCTCGGTGTCGATCCAGCTCGATTCGCCGGAGGAGGCCGAGCGCATCTTCCACGCGCTGGCCGAGGGCGGCTCGGTGCAGATGCCGATCCAGCCGACGTTCTGGGCCGCGCGCTTCGGTTCGCTGGTGGACCGCTACGGCGTGCCGTGGATGGTCAACTGCCCGCCTGCCGCATGACGCCTTGCCGCCGCGGAACGATGATGGTCTGATCGGTCGCCATGACGGCGACCGACACCCATCGCAGCATCGAGGCCATCTGGCGGATCGAATCGGCGCGGATCATCGCCGGCCTGGCGCGCATGCTGCGCGACGTGGGCCTGGCCGAGGAGCTGGCGCAGGACGCACTGGTGACCGCGTTGGAGCAATGGCCGCAGACCGGCGTGCCGGACAACCCCGGCGCCTGGCTGATGACCACCGCGAAACACCGCGCGATCGACCGCCTGCGCCGCCGCCAGCTGATGGAGCGCAAGCACGAGGAGATCGCCCGCGAGCTGGAGTCCGAGCAGGCCGATGCCATGCCCCATTTCGACGCCATGCTTGACGACGACATCGGCGACGACCTGCTGCGACTGATCTTCACCGCCTGCCATCCGGCGCTGCCCGCCGAGTCGCGGGTGGCGCTGACCCTGCGCCTGCTGGGCGGACTCAGCACCGCGGAAATCGCGCGCGCCTTCCTGCAGCCGGAACCGACCATCGCCCAGCGCATCGTGCGCGCCAAGCGCACGCTGGCCGAGAAGCAGGTGCCGTTCGAGGTGCCGCGCGGCGAGGAACTGGCGGAACGGCTGGATGCCGTGCTCGGTGTGATCTACCTGGTCTTCAACGAGGGTTATACCGCCACCGCCGGCGACGACTGGATGCGCCCCGCGCTGTGCGAGGAGGCATTGCGGCTGGGCCGCATCCTGGCCGGGCTGATGCCGCGGCAGGCCCCGGTCTTCGGCCTGCTCGCGCTGATGGAGCTGCAGGCCTCGCGCACGCATGCGCGCAGCGGCCCGGACGGCGAACCGATCCGCCTGCTGGAGCAGAACCGCGCACGCTGGGACCGGCTGCTGATCCAGCGCGGCCTCGCCGCGCTGGATCGCGCACGCCAGCTGGGCGGCGACGCGGAGCCCTACACCCTGCAGGCCGCCATAGCCGCCTGCCACGCCCGCGCGAACACCGCGGAGCAAACCGACTGGAGCCGCATTGCCGCGCTGTACGCCACGCTCGCCACCGCCGCGCCCTCGCCGGTGGTGGAGCTCAATCGCGCGGTGGCGGTAGCGATGGCCAGCGGGCCGGCCGCCGGCCTAGGGCTGGTCGACGCATTGCGCGACGAACCCGCGCTGGCGAACTACCACCTGCTGCCCGCCGTGCGCGGCGACCTGCTGGAAAAGCTCGGGCGCCATGCCGAGGCCCGTGTGGAGTTCGAGCGTGCCGCATCGCTCACCCGCAACCTGCGCGAACGCCAGCTCATGCAGGCCCGCGCAACTGCCTGTGCACAGCTGGCGGCGGGCTGAAAGCCATTGGCGGACCGGGTGCACAGCGCAAGATTTCGCGCACGCTCCATGCCTCCCGGCACCTGCATTCCCGCAGCGCTGGCGCTATCTTCGGCGACTGCCGTCATCTCCTGCCATCCAATCGAGGTCTTGCCATGCCGCTGCGTCGCGCCGTGGGTCCGCTGCTCGTCGTTGCCTGCCTGCTGTCGCCGGCCCTGCCCGCGCTCGCGGCAAGCCATGCACCACCGCCGGCAGCGGCCGCCAGTGCGCTGGAATGGCGGCTGGTCGGCCCGTTCCGTGGCGGCTGGGCCACCATGGCCGAAGGCGTGCCTTCACAGCCGGATACGTTCTACATCGGCACCGCGGGCGGCGGCGTCTGGAAGACCATTGACGCGGGCCGCACCTGGCAGCCGCTGATGAACCACGTGCCGGCCGCCGCGATCGGCGCGATCGCCGTGGCACCGTCGAACCCGGACGTGATCTACGCCGGCACCGGCCAGGTGGCCGCGCGCTACGACATAGGCGGGGGCAACGGCGTCTACCGCTCCGACGACGGCGGCAAGACCTGGCACCATGTGGGCCTGGCCGACAGCCGGCATATCGGCAAGATCCTGGTCGATCCGCAGCACCCGGACACCGTGCTGGTCGGCGCGCTCGGCCACTACTTCGGGCCGAACCACGAGCGCGGCGTGTTCCGCTCCACCGACGGCGGCAAGACCTGGCAGCAGACGCTGCACGTGGACGACGACACCGGCGTGGTGGACATGGCCGCCGATCCCGCCAACCCCCGGGTGGTCTACGCGGCGACCTGGCAGGTGCGCAACTGGCCGTGGCTGTCGTACTACCAGCCCAACGCGGGGCCGGGCAGCGGCGTGTACAAGTCCACCGACGGCGGCGTGACCTGGAAGCGCCTGGGCGGCCACGGCTGGCCCACCGGCGACCTCGCGCGGATCGGCATCGCCGCCGCCCGCGGCAACCGCGTCTATGCCGTGGTGAACGACGCTACGCATCCCGGGCAGAGCGGCCTCTACCGCTCCGACGACGGTGGCGCGACCTGGCAGGCGGAGAGCCACGCCAGCTGGCTGCCGAACGACTACTTCAGCCGCATCACCGTCGACCCCACCGACCCGGATCGCGTGTACTCGGCCGGGCAGTCGATCCGACGCTCCGACGACGGCGGCAAGACCTGGCACATCTTCAAGGGCGCGCCCGGCGGCGACGACTACCACTACCTGTGGATCGACCCGACCGACACGCAGCGCATGATCACCGCCAGCGACCAGGGCGCGGTGGTCACCGTCAACGGCGGCAAGAGCTGGAGCAGTTGGTACAACCAGCCCACCGCCCAGCTCTACCACTTGGGCGCGGACAACCAGTTCCCATACTGGATCTACGCCGGCCAGCAGGACTCCGGCACCGTGGGCATCGCCAGCCGCAGCGACTACGGCTCGATCTCCTTCCGCGACTGGAACCCGGTCGGCGGCGACGAGCGCGACTACGACCTGCCCTACCCGGGCGACCCGGGCATCGTGTTCGGCTCCGGGCTCGGCGGCCGCGTATCACGCTGGAACCGCAGCACCGGCGTGGTGCAGAACGTCGCGCCATGGCCGGTGAGCAGCTACGGCCAGCGCGCCACCGACTTCAAGTACCACTACACCTGGATCACCCCCATCGCATTCTCGGCCAAGCCGCCGTATGCGCTGTACATGGGCGCGCAGGTGCTGTTCCGCAGCACCGACCAGGGCCAGCACTGGAGCGTGATCAGTCCCGAACTCAACGGCAAGACGGCCGGCGCGCGGAACTGCAAGGGCAATCCCACGCCGCAACAGGCACGCGACTGCGGCTACGGCGTGATCTACAGCATCGCGCCCTCGCCGCGTGACAACGACGAAATCTGGGTCGGCACCGACGACGGCCTGGTGCAGCTCACCCGCGACGGTGGCAAGAGCTGGCACAACGTCACGCCCAAGGGCTTGCCGGCGTGGGGCAAGGTCAGCTCGATCGACGTCTCCGCATTGCAGCCCGGCACTGCCTACGTCGCGGTGGACAACCGCCGCCAGGACGACCACACGCCGCACGCGTGGCGTACCAGCGACTATGGCGCACACTGGACGAGCATCGCCGCCGGCCTGCCCGCACACGACTTCGTCAGCGTGCTGCGCGCCGATCCGAAGAAGGCCGGGTTGCTCTATGCCGGCACCGACCGCGGCGTGTACGTCTCCACCGATGACGGCGCGCACTGGTGGTCGCTGCAGCGCAACCTGCCCACCGCCTGGGTGCGCGACCTGCTGGTGCACGGCGACGACCTGATCGCCGCCACCCAGGGCCGCGCGATCTGGATCCTCGACGACGTCAGCCCGCTGCGCCAGGCCAGCACCTCGGCGGCCGTGCAGCTGTACGCGCCGGCGCCGGCGGTCCGCGTGCGCGCCAACGAGAACAAGGACACGCCGCTGCCGCCAGGCACGCCGCTGGGCACCAACCCGCCCACCGGCGCCATCATCGACTACCGCCTCGCGCAGGCGGCCCACGGCCCGGTCACGCTCAGCATCTACGACGCCAAAGGCCATCTGGTGCGCCGCTACCGCAGCGACGAGCAACCCGTGCATCGCGATGCCGACCGCTACTTCGAGAAAGGCTGGCTCGGTACGCCGCAGCAGCTTACTGCTGCCGCCGGCATGCACCGCTTCGTATGGGACCTGCGCTACCCGCGCCCGCACGCCATCGAATACGGCTACAGCATCGCGGCCACCTGGGACAGCGACACCCCGCTCACGCCGGAAGGCCCGCTGGTGCTGCCCGGCAGCTACCAGGTGGTGCTGCATGCGAACGGCAAGGACTACCGCGCGCCGCTCACCGTGACGATGGATCCGCGCGAACACGTAGCCACCGCCGACCTCGCCGCCGGCCTCGCGTTCTCGCGCCGCATCGGCGGAACGTTGCAGCAGGTCTGGAGCCACTACGGCGAAGTGCAGTCGCTGCGCAAACAGCTCGATGCACTGCACGCCAGGCTGGCCGGCGACGCGGCGCACAAATCCCTGCTCGACGCCGTGGACGCGCTGGACGCAAAGACCAAGCCGCTGGTCAGCGGCGACGGCGAATACGCCTCGAACCTGCACGCGATGAGCGACGCGCTCACCGCCATCGCCACCGACGTCGAAGGTGCCGACCGCGCGCCCACCCAAGGCCAGCAGCAGGCGCTGGCCGAATACGAGGCCAACCTCGGCAAGGCGCTGGCGCTGTGGACGTCGATCCGCAACACCGACCTGCCGCAGCTCGACCAGCAGTTGCAGGCAGCGCACCTTCCCGCCGTGACGCTGGCGGCAATGAAGCAGCCGGCACCGAACAGCGACGTGGATGCGGACCAGCCATAGCGCATCCGCACCCCTCCCAACGGGCCAAAGGGCCGCCTTGCAGGGCGGCCCTTGCGTATGCGGCGACGCAAACGGATCGCAGGGGTTTGGCTGGATCCAGGCTGTCGGCGGGCTGCGCAAGCCGCGCGTGACGGGCATTGGCACAATGCGCGGCTGGATGACCCGGGAGTCTGCAGCCTGCAACCTGATCCGGTTGATTTTGAAATGTCGCACCGGCCGGTTGCGTTGGCCGACGCCCGCTCATGGGTTGCAATGGTCGCAGCGGCTTGGATCGGCACACGCGGCTTCGGATGTCCGTTCACGGCGGTGACCACATCCAGCGCACACCGAGACTGCGGCTCGGATCCTGTCGGTAGGCGCGTGGCAGGCCGCGCATGGCAGGCCGGTGAGCCACTCGGTTGCAACGAACCCCTCCCGGCCGCAGCCCGGGCAGCGTGACCGGTAGCGCCGCAGCAGGTCGATGGTCGCGCGCCGAATGGCGCGCATGCGGGTCGGATTGCGATGCGCACGCATATCCGTTTCAAGATAGGCCGCACCACAGAGCGCAACGCACTCGGCTACCGCAGCGAGGAGCCCGGTCATGGTCATGGCGTTCTTGCGCAACAGCTTGAGCGGCGCCGACTTGCCGTCCTCAGTGCCGATCACGGTGACGCCGTGGGACGGAAAGCCCACTCCTTGCGCAAAAGCCGCAGCGGCTTCGCTCTCCGTCACCACGCAGTGCGCGTAGTTGGTCCGTGACGTGACATGGTGCCCGACGACCTCGACACCGTTGCGACGATCCATCAACAGTACCAGTTCGCTGTCGCAGGGGACGAACGGTACCTGTGGATGGGGTCCGAAGCTTCCTTCGCTGGCAATGCCGATCTGCGCGTTAGGGACGTGTTCAAACGCTGCGGCGATCTTGGCCCTTGCCGTCGCCAGTGGCGTATCCGTCCGCGGCACGTCGCGGCTGAAGGTTCCGAAGCGATCCGTGTCGAAGTCGGCCGGGAGCTCGGTGCGTAAACCCAAGGCACCACGCAACAGGGGAGCAATGACGCTCTCCTTACCATGCATGGTGGCGATCACGGCACAATCGGACGGCATCAAAAATACCCCTCCCGCTTTTGTCGCTCAAGACCGCCGCCCGAGTCGCGGTCGCCCAACCTGC
>JAJZGE010000059.1 GCA_021798675.1 Pseudomonadota bacterium
CTTCTCCATCGCCGCCTTGATCTGCTTGCCCTTGGCCTGCAACGTTCGCAGGTTGGGTCCGTATACCTTCACTGCCAACGCGCTCTTCAGGCCTGTCTCGGCCTCGTCCACCGCATCCTCGGCCGGTTGTGCGTAGTTGAACTGGATGCCGGGGAATTTCTGCAGCTTCGCGTTGATTGCGTCGATCAGCGCCTGCTTGTCCCGGTAGGCGCCGTGCCATTCCGAATACGGTTTCAGGCCGACGAAGAATTCATCGTTGAAAAAGCCGGTGGAATCGGTCCCGTCGTCGGGGCGGGCCAGTTCGGACGTCACCGTGGTGACGACCGGGAACGAACGCAGGACCTGGCGGATTTGCGGGGAAATTTTTGCAGCCTCGTCAAACGAGATGGTGTACGGCATCGTCGCGCGTACCCACAGGGCGCCCTCGTCCAGCTTCGGCATGAATTCCGCGCCCATGAAGGGCACCAAGAGTAGCGACAGCCCTAGCAGCGCGGCCGCGGCTGTCGTGACGCGCCACGGATGCGCCAGGCAGGCATCCAGCCATTTCGCATAGCGCGCCTTGATCGCCTCGAAGATTGCGTTGCGGCGCTCACGCACCCCCTTGCGCATGAACCACGCGCACAGCACCGGCAGCAGGGTCAGCGTGACGATCAGCGAACCGACGATCGCGAAGATCATGGTATCGGCCATCGGCTTGAACAGCTTGCCGGAGGGACCGCTCAGCACGTAGATCGGCAGGAAGCCGGCCACGATCACGCCCACCGCGTAGAACAGCGGGCGATCGACCTCGGCAGCCGCGTCACGGATCACCGCGACGATGTCCAGGGGGCCGTCGTCGCGTAGTGCGAGCTGGCGGTAGATGTTCTCCACCATCACTACCGCGGCATCCACCAGGATGCCGAAGTCCACGGCGCCAATCGAGAGCAGGTTCGCCGAGGCGTTCTGCAGGTGCAATCCGCAGAACGCGAACAGCAGCGCCAGCGGGATGGTGACGGCGACGATCAGGCCGGCGCGCAGGTCGTACAGGAAGAACATCAACACCGCGACCACCAGCAACATGCCGACCAGCAGGTTGTGCTGCACCACTTCCTTGGTCTGCTGGATCAGGTTGGTGAGATCGTAGAACGGGTGGATCTTGACGTCCTTCGGCAGGATGTACTCGTTCAGCTCCTTGGTCTTCGCTTCGACACGCTGCAAGACGTTCTGGGTCTTCGATCCGGTCAGGGTCATGATCACGCCCTCGACCGCATCGTCCTGGTCCATGTAGCCGAACTCACCCAGGCGCGGCGCGATGCCGATCTTCACGGTGCCGACGTCCTTCACCAGGATCGGCGTGCCGTTGTGCACGGTCAGCACCACGTTGCCGATGTCCCGCAGCGTCTTCAGCCGCCCGAGACCACGCACGTAGAAGAACTGGCCGCCCTGCTGGTAAAAGCCGCCGCCGGCGTTGCTGTTGTTCGCGCCCAGCGCGGCCTCCACCTGGGTCACGCTAAGGCCCAGTGCCGCGATCTTCACGGGGTCGAGCAGCACCTGGTACTGCATGTTGCCGCCACCGAACGCGGAATCGTCGGCAACGCCGGGCACCGAGCGGTACTGCGGCGCGATCACCCAGTCCTCCAGCGTCTTGAGCTCCATCGGTGAACGGTCGGAGCTCTGCAGTACGTAGCGATAGACCAGGCCGGAAGGCGGCGACATGGGCGAAAGCGAGGGCGTGACGCCGGCCGGCAGCGTGATGCCCGACAGGCGGTTGTACACCTGCTGCTGCGCGAAATAGTCGTTGACGCCGTTGGCGTAGGTGAGGGTGACGTCCGACAGCCCGTACAGCGAGATCGACCGCTTGGTCACCAGGCCCGGGATCGCGTTCATCGCGAGCTCCACCGGCACCGTGATCAGGCGTTCGACTTCCTCCGCCGAGTGCCCAGGCCACTGGGTAATGATTTCCGCCATGGGCGGCGACAAGTCGGGATACGCGTCCATCGGCAGCGACTTGTAGGCCATCACGCCGGCAACCGTGAGTGCGCACGACAGCAGCACGATCAGCAGCCGCTGCTCCAGCGCGAACGCCACGATGCGGTTGATCAGGGAGGCCGGACGCGCTCCGGGGGGCGGGGTCAGCTCGCTCATTGGGTCTGGATGAAACGCACGAAGATGCCGCCCTCGGTCACCACCTTGTCGCCGGCCTCGAGGCCGGCGGCGATCAGGTAGCGGTTGCCGGTACGTACGCCCAGCGTCACCGGACGCCGCGCGTAGCTGCCGTCCGCCGCCTGCACGTACACGAAGGGCAGGTTTTCGTCGTCGCGCAGGACCGCATCCACCGGCACCAACAGGCCACGTTCCGGCCTGGCGGAGCTGATCCGCACGCGCACGTACATCTGCTTCTTGAGCAGGTCGCCGGGGTTGTCCACCACCACGCGGGCGGCCACCGAACGGGTATCGGGATCGACCTCGGGCGACACGTTCGCCACCTTGCCGGGCAGCGCCTTCGCGCCGGAGCCGGTTTCGACCTCGGCGCTATCGCCGACCTGTACCTTGGCGAGGTCGCTGTCGAACACCTGGGCCATCACCCACACCTTCGACAGGTCGGCGACGGTGAAGCAGGCGGTGCTGCCGGCCTGCAGCAGCTGGCCGGGCGTGATCGAACGCTGCACCACGGTGCCGGCGATCGGAGCGCGGATCACGCCTTGCACGTTGGTCACCGCGCGGCCTTGCTCGATGGCCTTCACCACCTGCGGGTCGACCGGCAGCGCCAGCAGCGCCTGCCGTGCCGCATTGCTGTCGGATGCGGCGCCGATCGCGTCGGACTGCGCCTGCGCGTTCTCGCGTTGCGAGATCGCGTGGTGGGCGTACAGGTCCTTGTCGTTGGCGGCCACCTGCGCCGCGGCATGCGCGGCGGCCAGCGCCTTGCGGTAGGCGTCGACGGCGGCGGCGAAATCAGGCGAAGCGACGATGGCCAACGGCTGCCCTTGCTTCACCTTCTGGCCCAGGCTCACCAGCACCTTGGTCACCGGACCGGAGAACGGCGCCAGCACCGCGGTGGAACGGTTCTGGTCGTAGTCCACCACGCCGGTGGTATCGGTCACCGTCCGGTAGGAGGAGGGCTCGACCGTGTAGAGCTGGATGCTCTGCTGCTGCGCCTGGGTCAGGGTCACGTTGTGCGGCGTCGTGGCCGCGGACTGCGGCGCGTCCTGGTGGGACGAGCAGGCGCAGAGCGCGACGGTCGCGAGCAGGGCCGCGAGCATGGCGCCGCGGCGCACGAAAGCGGGGAGGGGCGTGGCGGGCTTGTTCATCGTCACTGCTTGCTCAGATCGGGGTGGTGCCACCAGCCGCCGCCCAGCGCCTGGTACAGCGCGGCAGTATCGGCGAACCGGTTGGCCTGGGCTTGCACGAGGGCAATCCTTGCCTGCTGGTACGACTGCTCGGCATTCAGCAACTGCAGGCTGCCGGCGTAGCCGTCCTTGAGCTGGCGCTGCGCAAGCCGAAGCGTCAGCCTGGCGGCCCGCTCGGCATGTGCCGCGGCCCGCAGCGCCTTCGCGTCCTGGTCCAGCGCGACCAGGGTGTCGGCCACGTTCTGGAACGCGACGAGCACCGTGCTGCGGTACTGCTCGGCGGCCTCGACGTACGCCGCCTTGGCCGCGCGTTGCTGGTGCAGCAGGGTGCCGCCTTCGAAGATCGGCGCAGTGATGCCTGCCGCGATGTCCCAGAAGCCGGTGCCGCCGGTGAACAGCTGGGACGTTTCCAGCGCGGTGCTGCCGGTGTCGGCGGAGAGCGTGATATTGGGCAGCCGCGCCGCGGTGGCCACGCCGATCGCGGCGCTGGCGGCGTGCAGGTTGGCCTGTGCCTGGCGCACGTCCGGCCGCTGCGCCACCAGGGCCGAGGGCAGCGAAAGCGGCAGGGCTTCGGGCAGGTGCAGGCTGTCCAGCGTGATCCGCTGGCCCACCGCCTGCGAGGGGAAGCGGCCTGCCAGCACCGCCACCAGGTCGCGCTGCTGCGCCAGCTGCTTTTCCAGCGGCGGCAGCGTGGCCTGGGTCTGCGCCAGCTGCGATTCCTGCGTGGCCAGGTCGATCCGGCTCGCATAGCCCTTGGCGTACTGGTAGCGCAGGATGCCCAGCATCTTCGTATTTGCGGCCACCTGCTGCCGCGTGGCATCGACCTGCGCCTGCAGTGCCGCCAGCTGGATCGCCGCCACGGCCACGTTCGAGGCCAGCGTGTTCCAGGTCGCGATCATCTGGAAGCGCGCGGCCTGCTCCTGCGCCTTGAACGACTCGGCCGTGCGCCGGTTCGCGCCGAACACGTCGGGCGTGTAGGAAATCGAGAGCTGCGGCGTGTACAGGTTGAACTGGTACTCGCTCGGCACGACCGGATAGTTCGGCGTCGGAGCGAGCTGGGTCGACTGCCGCTGGTGGGTGGCCGAGAAGCTCGCCGACACGCTGGGCAGGAAAGCGCCGCGTTGCGCCAGCGTGTTCTCGTGTGCCACGCGCAGGGCCGCCTGTGCGGCCTTGAGGTCATGGTTGTGCCGCAGCGCCTGCTTGATCAGCGCATCGAGCGGCGCGGAATGGAACAGCGTCCACCAGTCGCCGGGGATGTCGGCGCCGGGCTCGAAATGCTGGGCGGAGCCGCCGGCCACATGCGGCGTCGCGACGGTGGCCGACACCGGCCTGGGCGTATAGCCAGTGACCGTCGGCGCCGCTGGCGCCTTGAAGTTCGGCCCCACCGCGCATGCCGCCAGCACCAGCGCGGCGGCCATCGGCATGCCCCACCGCAAGACGCTGGGCACGGATGTCTGGACGGACGGAATGGAAGCCATGCGGGACCCGTATGCGTTGCGCGTTCTGCTCCGCCGACGGGGATCCCGTCGCGGTACGGGTGCTGAAAGTACGTTATAACATTGCCGACAGCAACGCTGTATTTTCTTGCGACGACGGTCGCGCGGCATTGTCCCGGGACGCTGGGTGCCCGCACCGGCGGAACGCCTGGCGAATCCTGCCGAAAGCCGCTCCTCCTAGCCGGACGATGGTTCGAGCAGCGGCGTAACGATGCGCTCGAGCCGTTCCTGCGTGAGCGCCGGCTGTCGGTCGTTCCAGCCGTCGTCGACGAGCACGCCGCGTCGATCCACGACGAAGCTTACGGGCAGGTGCCAGATGCGGCCGTAACCCGGGACGTGCGGGTCGCCAAGCAGGCCGACCGGGAAATGCAGGCTGGACGCGACCTGGCGCACCTGGGCCAGCGTATCGGGCGTATCGAGGCTGAAGCCGAGCACCACGAGACCCTGCTTCGCATGGCCCTGCGCATAGCGCGACAGCAGCGGCAGTTCCTCGCGGCACGGTTCGCACCAGGTCGCCCAGAACGTGAGGATCACCGTCTTGCCGCGCAGGTCGTGCAGGGCAATGCGCTGCCCGTCCAGGGTGTGCAGCGTGATGTCGGGGGCGGGCCGGCCTACGTGGAGGTCGTTCGCGCAAGCGGGTGACGCTCCGAGCAAACACAGCAGGCAGGCAAGGCCGAAGCGACGAAGCGAATGCATGGGAATCGAGATCATGGTGATGGCTCCGGCGCGGGCATGCTTCCAGCGGCATGCCCACGCCTGTGATCGTTGCTCAGAGTTGCATGCTCAGCCCTACGGTGCCGGTCCAGTGCGGGAACAGCTGGTACCCGTCCAGGTGGCTGTACACCGGCAGTTGCACGAAGGCATAGAACTGCAGGTTCCTGCTCAGGCTGGCGCTGATGCCCGGGCTGAGGTAGGCCACCGTGCCGGCGGTATCGGGGGTGTCGGCGAAAGCCCCCTGGTCGGCGCTGCGGCGGAGCAGGTTGAGCTGCAACTGCGGCACCCAGTTCGCGTGGGCTTCATAGCGCAGGCCGAGGCTGGCGGAAGCCTGGTTGCCGGGACGGTAATCGGCGCCCGGCCGGTTCATCCTTTCGCGCACTGCCGCCTGGAATTGCCCGCTCGCGAACAGGTCGAAGTCCTGGCTCACGGGCTGGAAGTAGTAGGCGCCGACGATGAGATCGGTACTGCCGGTGCCTGCCTGCAGGCTGCTGTCCAGCGACTCGCCCGCGCCAGGCCCCGAGTGGAACGTGGTGGGGTGACCGACGAAGGTGCCGCCATCGGTCTGGCCGCCGTAGTGTCCGGTGGGCAGCTTCACGCCGAACTGCACGCCGAGGTTGTGCGTGGGCAGGAAGCCCTGGTAACTGCCGATCAGCTTGATGTCGCCGATGCCGGCCACGTGCGTGCCGCTGACCTGGCCAGGCGAGGTCTCCTCCGTGGTGTACGGCGCCAACTGCGTACCGTAGGTGTCGTGTCCACGGATGACGTAGGGCAGCACGAACGTCACGCCCCAGTCGGCATCGAAGCGGTAGGTCGCGCCGAGGTTGATGTAGCGGTTGACGGTTCCCTTCTCGATCTCGCCGCCGCCCAGCGACGGATCGGAGGGCCGGTCGACCACCTGCGCGGGCGATGCCGTGCCGCCGTCGTGGCGAAGCTGGTTCTGGTCGATATAGGTGTAGTCGAGATTGATCCGCCAGCCGGTCGCGGTGGAATAACCGGTGGCGGCATCCGTGCTGAGCGTGCATCCGCAGGTGGCGCAGGCGTGGGCTAGCTGCGGCGCCAGCGCGGTGGAGAGCAGGAAGGCTCCGCCGCGGGCGGCGTTGCGCCACGGAGGACGACGACGCGATGCCCTGGAGGACGGGGATGGTGTGGTAAGCATGGAAGATTCGACCCGGGAAGGCGCGGCGAACGCCTGATGGTTCGCTCGCTGGGAACAGGCCCACGGATACCGGCGCGGCGACCACATGCGATGGCATGCGCGTACCGCTGCGGCATCGAGGATGGAAAGGCATCGGCCTGGCCGGATCGGCACGGGCCTGCCTGTGGTTCAGGTCGAAGCAGGCGGTCCGCGAGGACGGGCCCATAAGCGGGCGGGCGGTTCCAGCGACGGAATCCGGTAGGCCGTCGCCACGGCCACGAGCGGTGCGGCCGGCAGCAGGTAAAGGATCGTATGCGTAGCCAGCAGCGACTGCCGGCCGAACAGCACGCAGTAGCCACAGCAGTCCGTGGGATCCCGCCTGCCATCGTGTCTGGATGGATGGCCGGCATTCGCGCCGGCGTGCGGGTGCCCCATGCCCATGGCTTGGGCCATCGCCGCTGGCGCGGTCGGCAGGATGCGCGACACCAGCGGCGCCACGACCAGCAGTGCCATGGCCAGCCACGCCAGCCATGCGATGGGTTTTCGGTGGGCCCTGCGTCGCGACACGCGCTCGACCAGAAAAGGCGGGGAACGGGGCGAAATGTAGCACGCGCCATCCACACGGCGAACGCGCCGTTTGTCGCATGCGAGCCTGCCGACAGACGCAAAGCGACGTCGCGCATCGACAACAAGGTTGCGCCGCATGCCGCCCTCGTTCGCACCGGCCTGTCGCCCGTGCGCTGCCGTCCAGACGGCGGTTACTGCGGGATCCTGCGCAACCTCGAGGTGTCGTAACCCAGCGCGGCGACCTGCGCCTGCAGCGTCGCCCACGCGGCGGCCGGCACGGTGGGCGTGCGCGCGAACACCCAGGTGTAGTCGCGTGCATCGCGTGCCACGATCATCTGGCTGTAATCGGGCTTGAGCCAGGCCACGATGTACTGCGCCCTGATCGGCCAGAAGACCTGTACGCCCCAGACCGCGCCGCCGCTGCCGGGATGCACGTAGGCGGTCGAATGGATCGCTTTGACCGGACCGTCGGCGGCGCCCTTGTTGAAGCGGAAGGTGACATGGATGCGGCCGTCCTTCTGCAGCGCATAAGTCTCCACCGCGTTCCACGCGTCGCGTTCGAACACGGTGGGAATCGCCGCGATCAGATACCACTTGCCCATGAAGCGTGGCAGATCGACGTGAGGCACGGGCCGGATCGGCGGCAAGGTGTCGGCGCTGGCATGGCCCAGGCACGACACCAGCCCCAGCAGCAGCGCGCAGGCGCGTCGCATGGCCGCCTGCCTATCGCCGCACGAAGCGGTAGTGCGCCA
>JAJZGE010000060.1 GCA_021798675.1 Pseudomonadota bacterium
CAGGTCGCCATCGGCGTGGGCTTCCAGCAGTCGCTCGGCGCAGGCATCTTCGGCGGTGCCGGGCTGCTGCTGCAGCGGATCAGCGGCAACGGCACCGCGTGGCTGGAACTCTCCGGCGAACTCATCAAGAAGGACCTGGCGCCCGGCGAGACGCTGCGCGTGCATCCCGGCCACGTCGGCGCGTTCCAGGCCTCGGTGAATTTCCAGATCACCACCGTGCCCGGCATCAAGAACGCCCTGTTCGGCGGCGACGGCATCTTCCTCGCCTCGCTCACCGGCCCCGGCACGGTATGGCTGCAGACCCTGCCGATTTCGCGCCTGGCGCACCAGATCGCCGAGTACATGCCGGGCGAAGGCAACCGCGCGGCATCCGCCGGCATCGGCGCCGGCCTTCTCGGTGGCGTCATCGGTTCGGTGCTGGGCAACAACAACTAGCCATCAACGGCAACCCGCCGGGCGCCGCCGGACGATCGCGCGGCGGCCCGCGGCCACTGTTCCGCCACGTCCCTCCCTCGGAAGGCCGCCGCAAGGCGGCCTTCATGCATCGCGCCGGCGACAAGGAGCGCCCAGGCGCGCGATACCCCGCGCGCCACGTCGTGCGGGCCCGGGCCGGGCCATCCAAACGCGTTGACAGCCCCTCCGGCCGCAACTACAGTGCGCGCGCCTTCAGCCCGGCTGATGGCTTCTATGGCCACCTCCCAGCGAGCAATGGACAGTTATCCCAGTCGATGCGCCGATGTCCGCGAACCGTGGCGGACACCGGCGTTGCACAACCCGGTGAACGCCTGCGACCGCCTGCGGTCGGCCCGCGCCTTCCTCGACTGAGGAACCCGGGCCGCCTCCATGCGCCGCCGGCGCATGCAGAAAGGCGAGCCCACCGTGCTCAACCACCTCCCATCCCCGACGCCAACGCGTCGCTGCCACACCGCCGGGCGCCGTCTCGCCAGGCGCCGTTCCCTGTGCGCCTGTCGCCTGCCGGCCACATGCGTGCGGCACGATCCCACCGAAAACCACGGAGGCCCCTGATGCCCAGCGACAGTCGACCTCCGCCTGCGCCCTGCCCGGCGCACACCTGCCGATTTCACCCCCGGACCGCGGCGTCCGGCGCGATGCACCGCTGACAGACCGGCCTGCATCCGCCTTCGCCCGCCCGGCCATCACGGATCCAAGCCATGTTCAAGCACCTCCTCCGCCCGCGCGTCGCCGCCTTTACGCTCGCCATCGCCTGCCTGACCGCCGGCACGCTCGCGCCGGTTGGCAATGCCCGCGCCGCCGACGCCCCACTGTTCATTCCGCAGTGGCTGGGCGCGCAATACACCTTCATCGACCAGCACCAGTCCTCGCTGCATTCGCCCTATGCCGGCGCGCTGAGCCTGCGCGCGCAGGGTGACACGGCCCGTTCGGATACCTTCGGCGCCTATTTCGGCGTCGCCCTGCCCGCCCGCCTGCAGTTCTACGTCGACGTGGAGATGTTCAAGGGCGGCGGCGTCAGCGGCGGCTCCGGCCTGGGCGGCGGCGTCAACGGCGACGTGATCCGCTCCGGCAGCGGCGGCAACAGCAAGCGCGCCTACGTGGCACGCCGCTATCTGCGCTGGACGCTGCCGCTGGGCGGCGGCACGGCAGCGGTGACGCGCGCGCAGGACCAGCTGCCCGGCCAGCAAGCCGCGCAGCGGCTCGAAGTGAAGCTGGGCAAGATGTCGGTGGGCGACGATTTCGATCGCAACCGCTACGCCAACAGCGCACGCACCCAGTTCATGAACTGGGCGCTGATCAACGGCACCGCCTGGGACTTCGCCGCCGATACCCACGGCTATACGGATGGCCTGGTGCTGGCCCTGGTCGAGCCCGGCTGGCGGCTGCGCTATGGCGTGTACCGCATGCCGGTGATGGCGAACGGGCAGACCCTGGTCAGCTCGCTGCGCCGTGCGCGCGGCGAGCAGGTGCAGCTCACCCTGCAGCCCGATCCGGACGGCTGGGCCCTGCGCCTGCTGGCCTTCCGCAACATCGCCGCGATGGGCGTGTACCGCAACGCGCTGGCGCAGGCCGAGGCCGGTGGCGGCGTGCCGGTGGTGCAGTCCGACGACCGCCCGGGCCGGCACAAGTACGGCTACGCACTCAACGGCGAACTGCCGCTGGCCGACGGCGGCGATACCGGGCTGTTCTTCCGCGCCGGCTGGAACGATGGCCGCACCGAGTCGTTCGCCTACACCGAGGTCGACCGCACGCTCTCGGCCGGCATGCAGCTATCCGGCGCGCACTGGGCTCGACCGACCGACCATCTCGGCCTGGCCCTGGTGGCGAACGGCCTGTCGCCGGACCACCGTGCCTACCTCGCGGCAGGCGGCAGCGGCTTCCTGCTGGGCGACGGCGCGTTGAACTATGCGCAGGAGGAAATCGCCGAGCTGTACTACAGCTACGCCCCCTTCGCCCATGTCACTTTCAGCCCCGACCTGCAGTGGATCCGCAACCCCGGCTACAACCGCGACCGTGGCCCGGTGACGTTTGCGGGGGTGCGGGCGCACCTGGAGTTCTGAGGCGCCGCCGCTTTCCACGCTGTTCGGGAAGAGCCGTTCCCTGCGCCAGCCGCAGAGCGGTTTCGAGCGCCTGCCAACGCGCAGGTGCGGGAGCAAGATCAAAAGCAAGCGTTGCAAGCTCGCGGCGCTTTGCATGTTGCTTCTGGCGCGCACGATGCGCGCCAGCTTTTCCGGGGCCCCTGCGCGGTGGTGAGGCGACGACGAGCAGGCCGCGCAGCGGGCAGCGCCATGGAGGGCGATGCCTTTTCGACCGGGCAGGAGCCCGGCCGAAAGCCCGGCACAGTCTCACGCACCCGCAGGGCAGGAGGCCCGGAGAGCGCTGCCTCGGGGTGGCCCTTTTCTTTGGTGACTCTCTCTCTTTGGCCTCAAGAGAAAAGTGACTCGGCCACCGGCAGGTGGACGAAGCGACTTTGTCGCGACCGATATCGCGTCAATCGCACGAGGCTGCCTGCTACGTCGGCATCTGCGCCCGCTCCAGCGCCGCGATGCGGCGTTCCAGCCGCGGCCCCAGGTAGCAGTGCGAACCGCAGGGCAGCAATCCGGCCTGGCCGAACGCGCGCAGATACCACGCCGGCGTGCGCGACACGAAGCCATGCCTGTCGCCTTCCACGTCGTCGCGACTGGTGAACAGCTCGAGGAAGGCGACGCCCTCCAGCATCTCGACGATACCGACGAGGCCTGCGCGGATTTCCGCCGGCTTGAGGTAGTGCAACACGTCGCTGCAGACGATCAGGTCGAAGCGGCATTCGAAGCGCAGGTGTTCGAGTTGACCGAACGTGGCCAGCCCGATGTTGCGGCTGCGGCCGTAGCGCGCCACCACGTATTCGCTGGCATCCAGCCCGCGATAGTCGATGCCTGGCCTGAGCGCGCGCAGCGGTGCCCGCCAGGCGCCCTCGCCGCAGCCCACGTCGAGCACGTTGCGGATCGGGCGGCCGAGGTAGTACTCGGCCTGCGCTACCGCCATCGCCACCTTGCGCCGCAGCTCGGCCGGCGAGCCCACCGCATGCGCGGGGCTGCGGTACCACTTGTCGAAATAGGCGCGGTCGTAGGTCTTGGTCATCGTGGCACTCCGGCGGGACGCGCATGGTAACCGGCGCGAGGAGGTCGTCCGCGCAAAAAGCTGCGAAAGATGAATCGCCATCGAATCCGCCGGGCGCATCGCCGGGTCGCGGTCATCCGCGCGCCCCTGCTCGCCGTTGAACCTACCCGACACTCTCGCCGGAGAACGGAAGCATGCCTGCCGCACCGATACGTTGCCTCGGCCTTGCACTGGGCCTGCTGCTGGGATGCCTGCCCGCGCTGGCCAGCACCGACCAGACCGCACCGCAAGGCATGCCGGTGTCCACCGTCACCGCGAAGGTGGATGGCCTGAGCCTCTCGGATATCGCCTGGTTGCGCCGCGACGGGTTCGGCCTGGACAGCGCCACCCTGGCGCGCTACCGCGAGCTCGGCCGCACACGCTTCCTGGACGAGCAACTGGCCGGTGGCGACGACACGCTGCCGCCGCAGGTGGCGGCGCAGATCCGCGCCCTGCCCGTGGTGGATACGCCGCTGCCGCAGCTGTGGGCGGACTTCCGCGATCGCGAACTGCAGTTCCGGAAGACGCCCGCCGGCCCGGCCAAGGACGCCGCGAAGAAGGCGCTCGGGCAATACCGTCGCGAGCTTTACCAGCAGGCCGCCCAGGCCGAGCTGCTGCACGCGGTGTACGGCGGCGACCAGCTCAAGGAACAGCTGGTGTGGTTCTGGCTCAACCACTTCAGCGTCTACGCGGACAAGGGCCCGGTGCGCGTGTTCGCCGCCGACTACGAGGAAAACGTGATACGCCCGCACGCGCTGGGCAAGTTCCGCGACCTGGTGATGGCCACGCTGAAGAGCCCGGCGATGCTGGTGTACCTCGACAACGTGCACAACATCAAGGGCAAGACCAACGAGAACTACGCTCGCGAACTGATGGAGCTGCACACGCTGGGCGTGGGCTCGGGCTACACGCAGGCCGATGTGCAGCAGCTGATGCGCGTGCTCACCGGCGCCGGCCTGTTGCCGCCGAAGCTGGCGATGCGCGGCGGGCGTTTCGGCCGCGGGCGGCCCGGCATCGTGCGCGACGGCCTGTTCGCCTTCATTCCGGCCAGGCACGATTTCGGCGACAAGGTGTTCCTCGGCCAGACCATCAAGGGCAGCGGCTACGCCGAGATCGAGCAGGCGGTGGACCTGATCGTGCACCAGCCCGCCTGCGCGCACTTCATCTCGCAGCAGCTCGCCGAGTACTTCATCGCCGACAAGCCCTCGCCCGCGCTGGTGGATGCCATGGCGCGCACCTTCCAGCGCAGCGACGGCGACATCGCGGCCGTGCTGCGCACGATGTTCCTCTCGAAAGAGGCCGCCGCCGTGGGCGGACACAAGTTCAAGGACCCGATGCGCTTCCTGGTTTCCGCGATGCGGCTGACCTACGACGGCCAGCCCATCCCCAACGCGGTGCCGCTGGTGAACTGGCTGCGCCAGATGGGCGAGCCGCTGTACGGCCGCATCACGCCGGACGGCTGGCCGCTGGATTCGGCGAGCTGGACCGGCTCGGGCCAGATGAGCAAGCGCTTCGACTTCGCGCGCGTGATCGGCAGCGGCCGCAACCGGCTGTTCGCGGATGACGGCGGCAACGCCCCGCGCGCGTTGCCGTCCGGCCCGCCGGACATCCGGGACTCCGCGCTGTACCGCGACGCGATCGCCCCCGTCCTTTCCGACGCCACCCGCGACGCGCTGGCCAAGGCCAGGTCGCCGATGGAGTGGAACACCTTCCTGCTGTCCTCGCCCGACTTCAACTACCGCTGAGGTGACGCCATGAACCGTCGCGAATTCCTGCTTGCCGCCGCCGGCGCAGCCGCTGCGTCCACGCTGTCGTTTTCCAGCCGGCTGTTCGCCGCGCCGGCGAGTTCGCCGCGCTTCCTGCTGGTGTTCCTGCGCGGCGGCTACGACTGCAACAACCTGCTGGTGCCCTGTGGCAGCGATTTCTATTACGCGTCGCGCCCCACCCTCGCCATCGCCAGGCCCGACCCGGGCAATCCGGACAGCGCCGTGGCGCTGGACACGGGCTGGGGCCTGAACCCGGTGGTGCGCGATTCGCTGCTGCCGCTGTGGCAGAAGAAGCAGCTCGCCTTCATCCCGTTCGCCGGCACCAACGACCTCACGCGCAGCCACTTCGAGACGCAGGACCACATCGAGCGCGGCGAGCCGCTGGGGCCGGTGGCCAACTACCGCTCCGGCTTCCTCGCGCGGCTTTCCGGCGTGCTCGACAAGGCCACGCCGGCGATCGCCTTCACCAACAACCTCCCGCTGAGCTTCCAGGGCGCGCGGCACGACATTCCCAACATCTCGCTGAAAGGCGACCCCAAGGCGCATTTCGACGAGCGGCAGGCGGCGATCCTCGCCGGCATGTACAAGGGCACGCCGCTGGCGCAGGCCAGCGCGGACGGCCTCGCCCTGCCCAAGACCGTGTCCGCCGACCTGCGCAACGAGATGATCGCCGCCAGCCGCGGCGCGCCCAGCGCGCACAACTTCGCCGCCGAGACGCGGCGCATCGCCACCCTGATGCGCGACCAGTACCGGCTCGGCTTCGTCGACGTCGGCGGCTGGGACACCCATGTCAACCAGGGCAGCACCAAGGGCGGCCTCGCCTACAACCTGAAGAACCTCGGCGAAGGCCTCGCCGCCTATGCCGACGCGATGGGCGACGACTGGAACGACACCACCGTGGTGGTGCTCTCCGAGTTCGGCCGCACCTTCCGCGAGAACGGCGACCGCGGCACCGACCACGGCCACGGCACCGTGCACTGGGTGCTGGGCGGCAAGGTAGCCGGCGGCCGCATCGCCGGCGAGCAGCTCGCGGTGACCCAGCCGAACCTGTTCCAGAACCGCGACTACCCGGTGCTCAACGACTACCGCGACGTGCTGGGCGGCCTGTTCGCGCGGCTGTGGGGCCTGAACGCCGGCCAGTTGCAGACGGTGTTCCCGCAGGCCAGGCCGAGGGATCTGCGGCTGGTCTAGGCGCCTGCCGAAGGCAGCTTGTCCACGGACCAGGCATGCGGGATTCCGGATCCGCATCGCGCACCCTGCCCTGCCACGACGCATCCGCGCCGCTGTGACCGGCTCATGCGACACCCGCGCATCGGCGCAATGCGAGAATGTGCCGATGACCCCGCTGAAATACCTCCAGGCGTACCCGCCCGGCGTGCAGGACAAGGTGCGCCAGCTGATCGCGCAGCAGCGCCTCGGCGAACACCTGGCCACGCGCTACCCGGGTCGCCACGACGTGCAGAGCGACAAGGCGCTGTACAGCTACGTGGCTGCGCTGAAGCAGCAGCACATGAAGCAGGCGCCGGACATCGACAAGGTGCTGTACGACAGCAAGCTCGACGTGGTGCAGCGCGCGCTGGGCCTGCACACCGCGATCTCGCGCGTGCAGGGCAGCCGGCTCAAGGCGAAGAAGGAGATCCGCGTGGCCAGCCTGTTCAAGGCCGCCGCGCCGGAGTTCCTGCAGATGATCGTGGTGCACGAGCTGGCGCACCTGAAGGAAAGCGAGCACAACAAGGCGTTCTACCAGCTGTGCCAGCACATGCTGCCGGACTACCACCAGCGGGAATTCGACCTGCGCCTGTACCTGACCTGGCGCGAGTTGCCCCCGACCCACACCACCTACCCGCAGGAATGACGATGGATAGCGCGGCACTGCAGAAATACCTGTTGCGGCTGTTCGAGCGAAACGGCGTGGAGCTCGACGCCGACGAGGACGGCTGGCTGACCACCGACGGCGACTTCCCCTCCGTGCGCGCCCAGTGGCACGCGGGCACGGCCGACGCGCCGGGGCATCTCGACATCGACATCGTGCTCAGCGAGGAACGCTGCATCGAGGAAAGCTTCGCCGGCCACGGCAGCGACGCGGAAGGCTGCATGGCCGCCCTGCGCGCGTTCGAGCACAGCGCGCTGCATCCGCTGCTGACCGCCTGCTGGTACGTCACCGACGACCGCAAGCTGACGATCACCGCGTGGGAAACCGCCGCCCGCACCTGGGACGTGTTCGCCGGCCCCTTCACCCTGCACGGTGCGGACATCACCGACTTGGAGATGCTGGAGCAGGTGCCGAAGGCCATCGAGACCGCATGGCAACGCGAAGCCCTGCCCGCCGACCTGCACTGGCTGCGACTGGTGTACCGCCGCACGGCGGAGGGCGAAACGCGCTGCGAAGTCCTGCTCGACAACGAGCCGTGGGCGGCAGGCACCGATGCGCTGAACGCGCTGCCGTGGCCGCCGCACGGCGACTACGGCGCGCACGGCTTTATGGTGCTGGACGTGCGGGATTACTGAGGGTGGGTGCCGCCCTCAATTCACGTGGTCGAACTCCGGCATCGCCTTGAACAACTGCCCGCTGCGCCATGCCTCGGCGCCCTTCCGCTCATACACCAG
>JAJZGE010000061.1 GCA_021798675.1 Pseudomonadota bacterium
CTTGTCCACCACCTTCTGCAACGCGTCGTCGATGGCGCTGCCGCCGCCCTGCTGCCAGGCGTTCTCGAAGCGCGTGGGCCGGTATTTCACCGGGTTGGTGTGCCGCATGATCCGGGTGTCGCCCTGCGGCATGTGCTGCACGTAGTCCGGCACGGGTGCGCTGCCCGGGGCGGCCGGCAGGATGGGCATGCCGCTGCTGTCGAACAGGCGCGGTGGCCTTGCCACGCTGGCCGCGGGCGCGGGCAACTGCACGCTCAAGGCGTTCTTCGACACGGGCTCGGCGACGACGCGCCGTACCGGCCGCTGCGCCGTGGGCGGCGGCAGCGGCACGGGCGGCGGCGCTTTCGCGGCCGCTGCCGTCGCCGCGATGAAACGCACCTCGAGCACATCGCTGGCCGCTTCGGTTTGCCCGCCCTGCGCCGGGGCAGGCGGTCGCATCGCCCACCAGGTCATCGCCGCGAACAGGACATGCAGCAGCACGACCACGGCCAGCACCAGCCACGCCAGTCGCGGGTTGCGCTGCGGCTGGCGCCAGCGCAACTGGCGCAGGCGGGCGATGGTCGCGTGGTCGAGCGCGTGCATGCCGCTCCGGTGGGAGCCGGTCGGTGCCGTGGCGCGGGTGTCGGCCTGCATGCGATGGACGATGGGACTGCTCCGGATGGGCGGCGACGCGGGGGAAGCTCTCTCCCCCGCCCGCACGGCAAGGCGGAAAGCGCGGCGCGGCTTTCAGACCGCGATACCTTGCGGCGGTTCCCGCCGGCCTTGACGCAAGCCTAACCCCGCATCGACGTAACATCGCCGAACTCACCCGCCATGACCGCCCCCGCGTCCGCGCCCGGACGACCATGACGGCCCGCCATCGTCAGCCGCCACGTGCGGTTCCGTGCGGCGCCGCTCATGCCGATGCGACCCGCACCTCTGCAAGAGGAGGGTCGCATCGTGTCCTACACCACGGAAAGCATCCGCAACATCGCGCTCGCCGGCCACGCCGGCAGCGGCAAGACCACGCTGTTCGAGGCCTTGCTGCACGCCGGCGGCGTGATCCAGGCGCAGGGCTCGGTGGAGCGCGGCACCACGCAGTCGGACACCGACGCGCAGGAGAAGGCGCGCGGCCATTCCATCGACAGCTGCATCGCCGGCATCGACCGCGGCGATTGCCATATCAACCTGATCGACACCGCCGGCTACGACGACTTCCGCGGCGGCACGCTGTCCGCCTTCGCCGCGGTGGAAACCGTGATGGTGGTAGTGAACGCGGTCAACGGCATCGAGCACGGCACGCGCCGCATGATGGAACACGCCCGTTCGCGCGGCCTCGCCCGCGTGCTGGTGGTGAACAAGATCGACTACGAAGGCGCCCATCTTGGTGCGCTGGTGGAGGCACTGCGCGAGGAGTTCGGCCCCGAATGCCTGCCGGTGAACCTGCCCGCGCAAGGCGGCAAGCGGGTACTGGACTGCTTCTTCCATGCCGAGGGCAGCACCGACTTCTCCTCGCTGGCCAGCGCGCACCAGCGCATCCTCGACCAGGTGGTGGAGATCAACGAGGCCACCATGGGCGCCTACCTCGACAACGGCGAGGCCGCGCTGAGCCGCCAGCAACTGCACGACGCGTTCGAGCAATGCCTGCGCGAGGGGCACCTGGTGCCGATCTGCTTCGTCAGCGCGCGCAATGGCGTGGGCGTGCCGGAGCTGCTGGACATCGCCGACCGCCTGCTGCCCAACCCCGCCGAAGGCAACCCGCCGCCCTTCGTCAACGGCGAGGGCGAGGCGATCACCGTCAACGCCGACCCGAAGCAGCACGTGATCGCCGACGTGTTCAAGATCGTCAACGACCCCTTCGTCGGCAAGCTCGGAATCTTCCGCGTGTGGCAGGGCACGGTGCGCCGCGACGCGCAGCTCTACGTGGACGACGGCCGCAAACCGTTCCGCGTGGGCCACCTGTTCCGGCTCAACGCGAAGGAGCACGTGGAGATCGAACAGGCCGTGGCTGGCGACATCGCCGCGGTGGCCAAGGTAGAGGAGATCCATTACGACGCCGTGCTGCACGACGCGCACGAGGAAGACCACATCCACCTCGCGCCGATGCGCTTTCCGCATCCGATGTCGGGCCTGGCGCTGGAGCCGAAGCACAAGGGCCAGGAGCAGAAGCTGGCGAACGCGCTGGCGCGGCTGGCCGAGGAAGACCCCTGCCTGCGCATGGAACATCACAAGGAGCTCAACGAGACCGTGCTGCGCGGCCTCTCCGAGCTGCACCTCAAGGTGACGCTCGAGCGCATGCGCGAACGCTACGGTGTGGAAGTGGAAACCCATCCGCCGCGCATCGCCTATCGCGAGACCATCGCCGCGCCAGCGGAAGGCCATCATCGGCACAAGAAGCAGACCGGCGGCGCCGGCCAGTTCGGCGAAGTGTTCCTGCGCGTGGAGCCGCTGGAGCGGGGCGCCGGCTTCGAATTCGTGGACGCGGTGAAGGGCGGCGTGATCCCCGGCAGCTTCCTGCCCGCCATCGAGAAGGGCGTGCGCCAGGCGATGGAACGCGGCGCGGTGGCCGGCTACCCGCTGCAGGACCTGCGCGTCACCGTGTACGACGGCAAATACCACCCAGTCGATTCCAAGGAAGTCGCCTTTGTCAGTGCCGGCAAGAAGGCCTTCCTGGACGCCGTGGGCAAGGCACGCCCCATCCTGCTGGAGCCGATCGTGGACGTGGAGGTGGCCATCCCCGAGAGCGACGTGGGCGATGTCACCGGCGGCCTCGCCGGCAAGCGCGCGCGCATCCTCGGTACCGACAGCCGGCGCGGTGGCGAGCTGCTGATCAAGGCGCAGGCACCACTGGCCGAGCTCACCGACTACCCCACCGAGCTCAAGGCCATGACCGGTGGCCGCGGCCGCTACAGCCTCGACCTCAGCCACTACGAACCGGTACCACCGCCGCTGCAGAAACAGCTCAGCGAAGGGTGGAAGCCGAAGCTGGAGGAAGACTGATCAGGCCGACTCGACGCGATTCCGGCCGGTTTGCTTGGCGCGGTACAGCGCGCTGTCGGCGCGCATGACCAACGTGCCCGGGGCGGACTCGTTCGCGCGCAACGACGCGACACCCAAGCTGACGGTAATCCTGATCTGTGCATCGCCGACCGCGAACACGGCGGCCGCGACCTTGGCGCGCAAGCGCTCGGCCACCATTACGCCGTGTTCGAGATCGGTGCCCGGCAGCACCACCAGGAACTCCTCGCCGCCGACCCGACCGAAGCGGTCGTGCTGGCGCATGGAGTCCTGGCACAGGCGGGCGGTTTCGCGCAGCACCTGGTCGCCGACCGGGTGGCCGTGGGCGTCGTTGACATGCTTGAAATGGTCGATGTCCAGCATTGCCACCGTCAGTTCCTCGTGCGACTGGCTTGCCCTCGCGATGGCCGTCTCGAGCAGGTGGTCGATGTGGCGCCGGTTGGAGATGCCGGTCAACGGATCGAGCAGCGACAACCGGTTCAGGTGGCGGCTCTTCAGCAGTTGCCGATAGGCCAGCCAGGCCACGCCAAGCATCAGCAGGCCGCCCAGCAGGATCGCCAGCCACTGCCATTTACGCACGCTTTCCAGCGAGGCCAGTTGCTGGCTCTGCAACGCCTTTTCGTCGGCGAGGCGACGGTTTTCCAGGTCGCGGCGCGCGGTGTCGAAGCGGTAGCGCATCAAGGTGGTGACCTGCGCCTTGGTTTTCTGCTCCAGCTCCTTGTTGGTGGCGATCATGCGCTTGAGGTCGTCAAGCGCCGCCTGGGTCTGGCCCAGCGCCTCCTCGTTCTTCGAGCGCGCGGCATAGAGTTCGGCGAGGTAACGCAGGTTGCCGCTGCTGGCCAGGGCTTTTGCCGCGGCCTGGAACTCCTGTGCCGCGAGGCTGCGCTGGCCCAGCCCGGCGTGCGCCTCCGCCGACTGCAGCGCCAGCATGTCGGCGTTGGAGTGGTCCGAAACGGACCGGAAGATCCTGGAGGCCTCCGCGAGCTGCTGCAGTGCGGTGTCGTACTGGCCGAGCTGGTTGCTGATTTCCGCCTGCGCCAGCAGGGCCGAGCCAACGCTTTGCGGCGGCCCGATCTCGCGCGCAAGCTCCAGCGCCTTCTGCAGCGGTGCCACCGCGGCGGCCGGTTCGCCCCGCTCGCCGGCAAGGAAGCCCCGCTCCATGTCGATGGCAAGCAATTGCTGCTTGTCCTTGGCATGGCCGATCGTCGCCAACGCCTGGCGCAGGTAATTGGCCGCATCGTCGTATTCGCCCATGCGCCGGTACAGGCTGGCGATGTTGACGAGGTTGGCGCGCGCGGGCGCCGCGGCATTGGCGATCTTCTCGTAGGCGGTCTGCGCGTCCAGCAGGTCGATCATCGCCTTGGCCTGGTCGCCCAGCAAGGAGAGCTCGCTGCCACGCCAGGTCAACGCGTCCGCGATCACATGAGGGTCGCCCAGTCGCTTCGCGGTCCGCACCGCGGCGTCGAAGCTCGCCAGTGCCTCGCGATCGCCGCTGGCCTGGATGAGGTAATTACCGAGGCACATCTGGAAATTCGACTCGGCGTTCAGGTCGCCGGCCTGCCGCGCCGTCTCGACGCCTCGCCTCGCGTAGGCTACGCCGCCGCTGGCGTCGCTCTGGAAGGCGAGAAAGCAGTAGATGTAGCCATAGCTGCGTTCACGGGCCGCGTCATGCGGCGGCAGCAGGGCATGCAACTGTGCCAGTGTCCTCTTCACCGCCGCATCGCTGTCGGGGGCGACGGTGCCGTCGTTCAATTGTTGCAGCAAGTGGTCGAACGCAGCCGGATCGGGTGCCGCCGCCCTCTGCGCACGCAGGGTCGGGAGCACGGCCAACGCCATGCATGCCAGCAACGCCTGCAAGCTGCTACGCAAATCGCCTCCTCCGCCCGACGCGATGGCGCAGCGTGCCAGGGCACGCTACCTGCAGACTGCATCGGCGGGCAGGGCGCACGCTTTAGCGGTGACCGGCCTCTCAGCGCTTCGGCTTGAGCAGCGTGCCCGTGCAGTTCGGCGCACCGCACAGGCACTTCCACAGCTTCTTCAGCCGCGCCGTGTGCGGCACTTCCAGCGTGATGCCGTAGTCGTAGGTGAGCTCCTCGCCCGGCTTGATGTTGCGGACGGCCTCGATCAGCACCTTGTCCCTGCGCGGATCGCCGCTGGCGCTTTCCTCGATCACGGCGCGGCAGTTGGGGGCGCAGCTGTGGTTGATCCAGCGCGCGGTGTTGCCCTTGCGGTTGGCATCGACGATGTAGTCGTCGTTGAGGGTGAACAGGAAGGTGTGGCCGGTTTCGCCGCCGTCGCCGTACATCTCGTCGGCTTCGGCGTGGGTCATCAGCGTGCCCCGGTACTGGATGATTTCCTCGCCCTTCCTGATCGGCTCGACGGCGAACACGCCATTGCCATGGATGGGGGAGCGACGGGCGACAATGCGACGGGTCATGTGGCGTGCTGGCGACGGTGGCGGAACGTCGCATGATGCCTGCAGTACGCAGCCGTGGAAACTGTCCGCCATTGACGTGCGCGGCGGCCCGGGTCAAGATTCAAACAATCGTTTGAGATCTTAGCCATGAGGTCACGGCCGTGATGCGACTGATCCGCTGTTTCGCGCTCATTGCCCTCGCCGCCTGTCTTGCCGCCTGCGGACCGCAGCGAAAAAGCGTGTTCCCGCCCTCGCTCACGGTGCAGCAGGTGCAACTACTGCCGAACGGAGCCTGGCGCCTCACCGTGCGCATCCAGAACAACAGCTACGGCGGCGTGGACTTCCAGTCCATCGAAGGATCGCTGCAAGTGGCCAACGCGACGCCGGTACGGCTGCACGCCGCCTTCCACCGCGACATTCCATCGTTCGCCAGTGACGTGGTCACGGTGGACGTGCTGCCCACGCCCGCGATGACCAGCGCGCTCGCCGCGGTGGCCGCCAAGGGCAGCAGCGGCTCGCTGGCCTACGCCATCGGGGGCACGATCCGCGCCCAGCCCGACCTGGCCGACCACCCGGACAAGAAAAACCCGCAGGACTTCCCCTTCCAGCACAGCGATTTCCTGTCGCCGGTGCCGGGCATCGCCAATACCTTCCGCTGATTCCTATCCCCGAGAGAACGACCATGACGATCTACAAGGCCCCGCTCGATGACCAGCGCTTCGCCCTCTTCGACCTGCTCGGCGCCGAGGCCATCCTGACCAGGCTGCAGGGTGGCGCGGAACACAGCCGCGACCTGCTCGACGCCGTGCTCGAGGAGGCCGCCAAGCTCGCCGAGCAGGTGCTGGCGCCAACCAACTGGCCGGGCGACCAGGAAGGCTGCCACTACGACAAGGAAACCCGTACGGTCACCACGCCCAAGGGCTTCAAGGAAGCGTTCAAGGCGTTCGCCGAAGGCGGCTGGGCCGGCCTGACCGCGCAGGAAAAATTCGGCGGCCAGGCGTTGCCGGGCGTGGTCGGCATCGCCACCACGGAGCTGTTCCAGTCCGGCAACCTGTCGTGGAGCCTGTACCCGCTGCTCAGCGAGGGCGCCTGCCATGCGATGGAGCTGCACGGCACCGCCGAACAGCAGCAGACCTACATGATGCCCATCGTGGAAGGCCGCTGGACCGGCACGATGTGCCTCACCGAACCGCAGGCCGGCTCCGACCTCGGCCTCCTGAAGACGCGCGCGGAGCCGAACGCGGACGGCAGCTACGCGATCAGCGGCACCAAGATCTTCATCAGCGCGGGCGAGCACGACCTCGCCGAGAACATCGTGCACCTGGTGCTGGCACGCCTGCCCGACGCGCCGGCCGGCAGCCGCGGCATTTCGATGTTCATCGTGCCGAAGTTCAAGGTAAACGCCGACGGCTCGCTGGGCGAGCGCAACAGTGCCTACGCCGGAGCCATCGAGCACAAGATGGGCATCAAGGGCTCGGCCACCTGCGTGATGAATTTCGACGGCGCCGAAGGCTACCTGATCGGCCAGCCGCACAAGGGCCTGGCCGCGATGTTCACCATGATGAATGCCGCGCGCCTGTCGGTGGGCGTGCAGGGCCTGGCACTGGCCGAGCGCGCCTACCAGAACAGCCTCAACTACGCGCGCGAGCGCCTGCAGGGCCGCGCGCTGTCGGGCGCTAAGTTTCCCGACAAGGCCGCCGACAACCTGCTGGTGCAACCCGACGTGCGTCGCATGCTGCTGACCCAGCGCGCCTTCGTGGAGAGCTCGCGCGCCCTGCTCTACTACACCGCGCTGCAGACCGACATCGAATCGCGCGGCGCCGACGAGGCCAGCCGGCAGCAGGCTGGCGAACTGGTGGCCTTCCTGATCCCCATCGCCAAGGGCGTGGTCACCGAACTGGCGCAGGAGTGCACCAAGGAAGCACTGCAGGTGTACGGCGGGCACGGCTTCATCGGCGAGAACGGCATGGAGCAGTTCGTGCGCGACGCGCGCATCATCACGCTGTACGAAGGCACCACCGGCATCCAGGCGGCCGACCTGCTGGGCCGCAAGATCCTCCAGTTGCAGGGCGTGGGCTTCAAGCACTTCGCCGCCGAGATCGGCGCGTTCTGCAAGGCGCACGCGGGCGACGCCAGGCTCGCCGCCTTCGTCGCGCCACTGGGCGCCGCGCTGAAGCAGTGGGGCGATCTCACGCTCGCGCTGGCGCAGCGCGTGCGGGCCAACCCGGAGGAACTGGGCGCCGCCGCGACGGATTACCTGTGGTACTCGGGCTACGTCACGCTGGCCTACTTCCAGGCGCGCAGCGTGGCCGCCGCCGAGGCCAGCGCGCAATCCGAGGCGTTCAAGCAGGCCAAGCGCGACACCGCCGCGTTCTACTTCGCGCGCATCCTGCCGCGCACGCTAATGCACAAGGCGGCGATCGAGGCCGGCGTGGCGAGCCTCCCCGAGATCGCCTGACGTACGATCCGAACCTGCGTCGAAGCGAAGCCCGGCACCCGCCGGGCTTCGCTTTCATGGGAGATGCGCCAC
>JAJZGE010000062.1 GCA_021798675.1 Pseudomonadota bacterium
CAGGAGCCGCGGCCTCGGCGGCCGATGCGACGGCAGCGGCTTCGGGGGTGGGCTCGGCGGAGGGCGGAGACATCGCACGCATGATAGCTGCTGCGGCAGCTTTCCCTTCGCCGCGCCGCGACACAGAGTCAGCCCCGTTTCATCGTCGGCCTAGGGATGGGGCTTGAAGCGGTGCACGAAGCCCACCTGGAAGCCGCCCGGCAGCCAGCCGATGATCAGCGGTGACTGTCGGCGCGTTGCCCAGATGCCCACGCCGGCGCCCAGCGCGGCGCCCGCCAGCACGTCGGTCTGCCAGTGGCCGTGCGTCTTCATGCGCGCCACCGCGTCGTAGGTCGGCAGCAGCGCCAGCGCGTAGACCGCGGGGTGCTCCTGGCCGTAGTTGGCGATGAACGGTGTCACCGCGGCGGTGATCGCGGTGACCTCGCCGCTGGGGAAGCTCTGTGCGTGGATGCCCTTGAAGAAGCGGTTCGGATCGGAGGTCTGCGAAGGGCGTTCGCGCTGGAACGTGTACTTCAGCGCCTGTGCGCCAAGGCCGGAGATCGCCATCGCGTCCACCGAGCGCCAGAAGGTGTCGCCCAGCTTGTCCCGGTCGCCGAAGGCCAGCGCGCCGCCGCCGACGGCGAGGATGCTGCCGTACATCAGTGTGAGCTGGTTGCTGCGCTTCCAGATGCCTCTGTTGTCGTAGTGCAGCCGGTGGTCGATGCCGAGCGGGCCGCCGCCGGCGAGGGCAGGGGCGGGCAGCGTGAAGGCGAGCAGCAACAACGCGTAACGTCGGATGCGCATGGGGTGCCTCCCTTGCGACCCGTGGGTGAGGCCGCAGCGACGACATTCTATGCCTGCCGGCCTTCGACTGGCTTACTTCGGACGTCCGTCGCGACGCGGGGGTCGCTAAACTTCGCCCATGAGCGATTCCCACACTCCCGCGAGCCGCGCCGCCGACCTGCGCGAGCGCATCGAACAGGCCAACTACCGCTACCACGTGCTGGACGACCCGGAGATTTCCGACGCCGAGTACGACCGCCTGCTGCGCGAACTCGAAGCGCTGGAAGCCGCGCATCCCGAATTGGCCGCGCCGGATTCGCCCACCCGCAAGGTGGGCGCGCGCGCCAGCGGTGGCTTCGCCGAGGTGCGCCACGCGATGCCCATGCTATCGCTGTCCAATGCCTTCGAGCAGCAGGTCGATGCCGGCCAGGATGACGACGAGCGCACGCGCTTCCACGAGGTAGCCGAGTTCGAGCGGCGCATCGAGCACACGCTGCATCGCTCCGCTCCGGTGTTCTCGGTGGAGCCCAAGCTGGACGGCCTGGCGATCAGCCTGCGCTACGAGCACGGCCGCTTCGTGCAGGGCGCCACCCGCGGCGACGGCGAGACCGGCGAGGACGTCACCGCCAACCTGCGCACCGTGCGCGCGATCCCGCTCAGGTTGCGCGGCACCGGCTGGCCCGAGGTGCTGGAGGTGCGCGGCGAGGTGATCATGCTGCGCAAGGACTTCGAGGCCTTCAATGCGCATGCCCGCGCACGCGGCGAGAAGACGCTGGCCAACCCGCGCAACGGCGCGGCCGGCTCGCTGCGCCAGCTCGACCCGGCGATCACGGCGAAGCGCAAGCTGAGCTTCTATGCCTACGCGGTGGGCGTAGTGGAAGGCGGCGAGCTGCCAGCCACGCACTCCGCGACCTTGAAGCAGTTGCGCGAGTGGGGTTTTCCGGTGTCGCCCGAGGTGACCACGGCGCAGGGCTTCGCCGGGTTGGTCGCTTATTTCAAGCGCATCGGCGCGAAGCGCGAGCGCCTGCCGTACGACATCGACGGCGTGGTCTACAAGCTGGACGACTACGCAGGCCAGCGCGCGATGGGCTTCGTGGCGCGTGCGCCGCGCTGGGCCATCGCGCACAAGTTTCCCGCGCAGGAGCAGACCACCACGGTCGAGGCGATCGAGATCCAGATCGGCCGCACCGGCGCGGCCACGCCGGTGGCGCGGCTGGCGCCGGTGCAGGTGGCAGGGGTCATCGTCACCAACGCCACCCTGCACAACGCCGACCAGGTGGCGCGTCTGGACGTGCGGGTCGGCGACAGCGTGATCGTGCGCCGCGCCGGCGACGTGATCCCCGAAGTGGTGCGCGTGGTGCCCGAACGGCGACCGCCGCATACCCGGCCGTGGCACATGCCGGCGGATTGCCCGGTATGCGGCTCGGCGCTGCTGCGCGAGGAGGGCGAGGCGGCGTATCGCTGTTCCGGCGGCCTCGTCTGCGCCGCGCAGCGCAAGGAGGCACTGATCCACTTCGCCTCACGCCGGGCGATGGATATCGACGGCCTTGGCGATCGCTACGTCGATGCGCTGGTGGATTTCGGCTACGTGCAGACGCCGGCCGACCTCTACCGGCTCACGCTGGACGATTTCCTGGAGATGAAGCGCCGTGCGGATGAGCGCGACGGCACCACGCCCGAGACCGTGAAGGCCGGCAAGGTGGCGACCAAGTGGGCGGAAAACCTGCTCGACGGCATCGCCGCCAGCAAGAACACCACGCTGGCGCGCTTCCTGTTCGGGCTCGGCATCATGCACATCGGCGAGAGCACGGCGAAGACGCTGGCCGCGTGGCTGGGCCGGCTGGAGTTCGTGCGCAGCATGCCGGCGCCGGTGTTGCGCACGCTGCCCGACATCGGCAACGAGGTAGCCGCGTCGATCGCCGGCTTCTTCGATCAGTCCGGCAACCAGCAGGTGGTCGATGCCCTGCTTGCCGCGGGCATCCGCTTCGGCGACGAGGGCGCGCCCTCGCCGAGACTGCGCGAGCGGCTGAACCTTGCGGTGCTGCTGGACATGGCGCACGTCAACAAGCTGGGTCCCAAGAGCACCGCGCTGCTGGCTGCGCAGTATCCGACGCTGCAGCATCTGCGCGATGCCGGGCAGGCGCAGTGGATCGTCGCCGGTTTGCCGCAGGCGGCGGCGATCAATCTCGACGCCTACCTGGCCGACGCCTCGCAGCTGGCGGCCCTGTGCGAAGCCGAATCGGCGATGCAGCGGCTGCTCGAAGCCATTCCGCCGTCGGCGGCATCGGCCAGCCTGCCGCTGGACGGCCAGACCGTGGTGCTCACCGGCACGCTGCCGACGATGAGCCGCGACCAGGCAAAGGAAAAACTCGAAGCGCTGGGCGCGAAAGTCGCTGGTAGCGTGTCGAAGAAGACCAGCTTCGTGGTGGCCGGCGCGGAGGCCGGCTCCAAGCTCGACAAGGCCAACGAGCTTGGCGTGCCGGTGTGGGACGAGGCGCAACTGCTTGAGCTGCTGTCCAGGCACGGAGCCGCATTGTGACCAGGCCGGACCTGCACGAAGCGCTGCACCTGCGCGCCCGCCTGTATGCACTGATCCGCGCCTTCTTCGCCGGGCGCCAGGTGCTGGAGGTAGAGACGCCGATCCTCTCGGCGGCCGGCAACACAGAGCCGAACATCGAGAGCTTCAGCACGCAGTTCAGTGGCCACGCCGACGCCGGCGCGCGCGAGCGCTGGCTGCGCACCTCGCCCGAGCATGCGCTGAAGCGCCTGCTCGCGGCCGGCGTGGGCGACTGCTACGAGCTGGGGCGGGTTTTCCGCAACGGCGAGGCGGGCGGGCGGCACAATCCCGAGTTCAGCATGCTGGAGTGGTACCGGGTCGGCTGGGATCACCGCCGGCTGATGCACGAGACCATCGAACTGGTGGAGGCCGCGCTGGCGATGCTGGGTCGCCGCGCCGAGGTGTTGATCGAGGGCTACCGCCAGCTGTTCATCGACGAACTGGGGCTGGACCCGGCGCATGCGCCGATTGACGCGCTTCGCGCGCCGCTGGCGGAGCAGGGCATCGACCCCGCGGGATTGACCCGCGACGACTGGCTGGACCTGCTGCTCACCCACAAGCTGCAGCCGGCGTTTCCGCGCGACCGCATCACGGTGATCCACGACTACCCGGCCAGCCAGTGTGCGCTGGCGAAGGTGCGCCCCGGCGACCCGCCGCTGGCCGAACGCTTCGAGCTGTACCTGGGGCCGTACGAGCTGGCCAACGGCTACCACGAGCTCAATGACGCGGCGGAGCAGCGCGCACGCTTCGAGCGCGACAATGCGCGTCGTCGCGAGCGCAGCCAGCGCGAGCTGCCGCTGGACAGGCACTTGCTCGCCGTGCTGGACGCCATGCCCGACTGCGCCGGCGTGGCGCTGGGCCTGGAGCGCCTGCTGATGTGCCTGGCCGGCACGGACGCGATCGCCGATGTATTGGCGTTTCCCTTCGCGGAGGCCTGACCATGCCGGAGCCACTGCTGCGCGGCATCCACCATGTCGCCCTGATCTGCTCGGACTATCCGCGCTCGAAGGCGTTCTACAGCGAGTTGCTGGGCTTGCGCGTCGTGCACGAGGTCTACCGCGAGGCCCGCGATTCCTGGAAGTGCGACCTGGAAGTCAGCCCCGGCGTGCAGCTGGAACTGTTCTCCTTTCCCGGTGCGCCGCCGCGCCCCTCCTGGCCGGAGGCGCAGGGGTTGCGCCACCTGGCTTTCGCGGTGGCGGACGTGGATGCCGCGGTGGCGGCGTTGACGGCGCACGGGGTGGTCTGTGAGGCGGTGCGCGTGGACGAATACACCGGCAGGCGCTTCGTCTTTTTCGCCGACCCGGATGGCCTGCCGATCGAGCTCTACGAGAGCTAGGGGCGTAGTTGTCCAGGGGCGTTGCCGCGACACGCGGCGTGCAGGCCGCGTGTCGCGGGCTGTTCCCTCAGGCCAGGTCGCCCTTGATATCGGGCAGGGCGGGCCGGTCGCTCCACAAGTAGCGGTAGATCAGGCCGCCGATGACGCCGCCGACGATCGGCATCACCCAGAAGAACCACAGCTGCTGCACCGCCCAGCCACCCTGGAAGAAGGCCACGGCGGTGGAGCGCGCCGGGTTCACCGAGGTGTTGGTGACCGGGATGCTGATCAGGTGGATCAGGGTCAGCGCCAGGCCGATCGCGACGCCGGCGAAGCCGGCCGGTGCGCTCTTGTGGGTGGCCCCCATGATGATGAACAGGAAGAAGGCGGTCATCACGATCTCGCACACCGCGGCGGCGGCCATCGAATAGCCGCCCGGCGAATGCGCGCCGTAGCCGTTCGAGGCGAAGCCGCCGCCGACGGGATCGAAGCCAGCCTTGCCCGAGGCGATCACGTACAGCACCGCGCCGGCCACCAGGCCGCCGACCACCTGGGCGACGATGTAGGGAATCACTTCCTTCAGCGGAAAGCGGCCGCCGGCGGCGAGTCCGCAGGTCACCGCGGGGTTGATGTGGCAGCCGGAAATGTGGCCGATGGCGTAGCACATCGTCAGCAGGGTGAGGCCGAAGGCCAGCGCCACGCCGGCGAAGCCGATGCCCAGCTCGGGGAATCCCGCAGCCAGCACGGCGCTGCCGCAGCCCCCCAGCACCAGCCAGAACGTGCCGAAAAATTCGGCGGTCATGCGTTTGCCCAGATTCATCGGAAGCCCCTCTCGATTGCGCGGGTGAGCGTCGGCATCTCTGCTGCGCGATGCCTGCCGGTTGGCTGGCCGGAGGCCGGGGTTGAACGTCGTCTGCACATCCCCGGCAAGCGACTCCAGTCCGCCCGAGCATAGAGGAAAACGGTTGCACCAGGCACCGCATGCTGGGTTATGTTGCCGGCTCCTTTTCCGCAGGCCGCGATTCCCCCATGAGCGAAGCCACTCCCTTGCCGGCGGCACGCCCGCTGGATCGCCGCGATGCGCGCACCTTGCTGCTGTCTGCCCTGGGCGGCGCGCTGGAGTTCTACGACTTCGTGGTGTTCGTGTTCCTCACGCAACAGTTGGGAGAGCTGTTCTTTCCGCAGGGCACCGCGCCTTGGCTGGCGCAGGTCAAGGTCTACAGCATCTTCGCAGCGGGCTACCTGGCGCGGCCGCTGGGCGGCATCGTGATGGCGCATTTCGGCGACCGCTCCGGGCGCAAGCGGATGTTCACGCTGAGCGTGTTCCTGATGGCGCTGCCCACGCTGGCGATCGGACTGCTGCCCACCTATGCACACATCGGCATGCTGGCGCCGCTGCTGTTGCTGCTGCTACGAATCGTGCAGGGCATCGCGGTGGGCGGCGAGGTGCCGGGGGCGTGGGTGTTCGTGGCCGAGCACGCGCCGGCCACGCGAACGGGTTTAGCTTGCGGCAGCCTGACCGCGGGACTCACCGCGGGCATCCTGATCGGTTCGCTGTTGGCGGCCTGGCTCAATGCGCGGCTGGCTCCGGCGCAATTGCTGGACTGGGGTTGGCGCGTGCCGTTCCTGCTCGGCGGCGTGTTCGGTTTCGCCGCGGTGTGGCTGCGCCGCTGGCTCAGCGAGACGCCGGTGTTCGCGGAGATGCGCGAGCGCCAGCAGCTCAGCCGCGAACTGCCATTGCGCGTGGTGCTGGCCGGGCACCGGCGCAGCGTGGTGGTGTCGATGCTGGTGACCTGGATGCTCACCGCTGCCATCGTGGTGCTGATCCTGATGCTGCCGACGCTGGCGCCGAAAGGCTTCGGCATCCCGCCGAGGCTGGCCTTCTTCGGCAACGCGCTGGCCGCCTGCGCGCTCACCGTCGGTTGCATCGCCTACGGCTGGCTGGCCGACCGCTGCGGCGCCTTGCGGATCCTGCTGTTCGGCTCGCTGCTGCTGGTCGCTGGCACGTGGGCGCTGTTCGCCGACCTGGCCGCGGGCGGCGCGCATTTCCTGGGGTTGTACGCGCTGGTCGGCCTGCTGGTGGGCGTGGTCGGCGTGGTGCCGGTGGTGATGGTGCAGGCGTTTCCGCCGCCGGTGCGCTTCTCCGGCCTGTCGTTTTCGTACAACGTGGCCTATGCCGTGTTCGGCGCCGGCACCGCCGCGATGATCGGCTGGCTCGCCGTGCACGCCGGGCGTATGGCGCCGGCGTGGTACGTGGTGATCACGGCGGTGGTGGGCGCGGGCGTGAGCGCCTCGCTGCTGCTGCGTCGCGAGGCCGGTTAGAACTCCAGCTCCTGCGTGGCGCAGAGGTAATCCACCATCGGTGCCACACGCTTGAAGCAGGCCACCGTCCACGGCAGCAGTTCGCTGGAGCAGGCCATGGCTTCGTCGAAGCCTTCGCCGGCGGCGAAGTCCTTGCGCTTCAGGTCCTCGATCAACGCGTGGTTGGGATCGTAGCCGTGCGGCGGACGCTTCAGCGATTCGCCCCAGAACGCCAGATGGTCGCGGAACGCCTTGCTTTGCGTGGCCTGCTTCCACGCAGCCGGGTTGTCGGCGATGAAGGCGCGGATCTTCTTCAGCGCGTCGGGCTCCGGGTGCCACATGCCGCCGCCGGCGAAGCAATCGCCGGGCTGGATATGCAGGTAGAACGCGGGCGCGGGGATTTCGTGGCGGCGCTCGTGGAAGAAGCGCGAACCCTGCCATGGCTTGTACGGCAGCTTGTCGTTGGAGAAGCGCGTATCGCGGAAGATGCGGTACAGCGAACCGCCGTTCTTGCGCGGGTCGGCGCGGTAATGCGCGCTGATTTTTGCCAGCGGCGCCTGCATGTCGGTGATGAGCTGGAGGAAGGGTTCACGCACGTGACGCTCGTAGTCGGCCTTGTGCGCGGCGAACCACTCGCGGTTGTTGTTGCGGGCCAGCGCGCGCAGGAACTTGAACGTGGCGGGGCTGAAGTAGGCGTGGGGCATGGCGTCTCGGTCAGTTCGATGTGTCAGGTCAGTTCGGTTGTGAGCGTTTCGCCCCAGGCTTGCAACTGATCCAGCAACGGCAGCTTGTCCTGCCGGGATGGATCGGTGCGCAAGGCGGCGAGCGCGGCGAAATAGTCGTCCAGGGTGAGCGTGGTGAGCGGCGTCGGGCGGGTGAGGCGCTGGCGTCGGAAGTTTTCCCAGCGTTCGCGTTCGCCGGCATCCAGGGTCTCGGGCCAGTTGCGGGCGCGATAGCGGAACAGCAGTTCCGCATAGCGTGGATCGC
>JAJZGE010000063.1 GCA_021798675.1 Pseudomonadota bacterium
GGATGTCGCTGGCTGCATCCATGCCGTTGAGCAGTTCGGCCAGCAGACCGACCTTGGGGCCGAGCGCCGGATGCATCACTTCGCACTGCTGG
This sequence comes from Pseudomonadota bacterium, assembly GCA_021798675.1. The sequence goes on from JAJZGE010000063.1 coordinate 93, forward strand.
ATGTCGGCGACGAAGCGCGGATTTTCCTCTTCGCGGAAGCCCACCAGCACGCGGCCCTTCTTCGCCACGTTGCGCACCGACAGACGGCCCTTGCGGCGGTAGCCCCAGGCCGCGTCGGTGAGTGGCGGCAGCCAGCACTGCGGCGTCACCTTGCCGATGCGCTCGAAATTCTCCGCCAGCACGCGCTGCTTGGCAGCGATCTGCGCGGCGGCGTCCAGATGCTGCAACGAGCAGCCGCTGCACTGCCCGAAGTGCCGGCAGCGCGGCTCGACCCGATGCGGCGAGCGGGTGATCAGCTCGACCACCTCGGCCTCGTCGAAATGGCGATGGCGCTTGCGCAGCCGCAGCAGCACCTGCTCGCCCAGCAGCGCGCCGCTGACGAACACCGTCTTGCCGTCGACGCGCGCCACGCCGCGGCCGTCATGGCTGAGGTCGGAGATCACGGCCTCGAACGGAGTTGCCGGCGCGGAGTGGGATCGGGACATGGGGCGTGAACGCATGGGGCCGCAAGGGCTGGCCGCCGATTATCACAGATCGGGCGCAGACCCGCCCCTCGGTGCCGATCGCCGCCCTACTTTTTCTGCCAGGCCCCGGCAGCGTTCTGGTAGTACCAGCCGGCAGGCGCCTTGTCGATCCAGCCCTTGGCGAAGGTGGCGCGGATCTGTGCCTCCCACTCCGGGTGGTTGTTGGCGTTGGCCACTTCGCGGTACAGCGCGGCGCGGTCGCGGTTCTCGTCGGCGATGGTGGCATTGGCCTGCGCGCGTTGGCTCAGCGGCACCTTGCTGGCGTCACGCATCGCCACCATGCCGTCGTTGGTGAAGCCCACCGCGCCGCTGTCGAACAGCGGATCGAGCTGGCTCTCGAAGCGAGCGCGCATGCGGTCACGGATCGCGTCGATGGCGGCGCTCTGGATGCGGATGTTCGGCACCTCGGCGGCCGCAGCCGAAGGGATCAGCAGGTTCAGCAGCATCGCCGCCGGCGGCTGCTTCGGCGGCGCGGGCGGCGGATTCTGCGCCGGCGGCGGCGTGGACTTGCCGGCGCTGTCGAGCACATGGCCGATGAACTGATCGGCTGCCTTCTGCGCGGCCGCCTCGGGGAAATACACGTTGATGGTAACGCAACCGACCAGCGCGACAGCCAGCGTGGTCAGGACGACGTAGACGAGCTTGCGCATGATGGACTCCGTGGACGAAACAGGGGATCGCGATGGGTGGCAGCCCGGTCAGCGCACGACCGGTGAGGCGCCGTGGATGGCATCGGTCAGGCGCGTGACCAGGGTCGGCCAGTCGACCTCGGTCTGGTGGCCGATCACCTGCAGGTGCGGCAGTCCGCTGCCCTCCACGATAGTGTAGCCGCCGCTGTCGCTGTTCAGCCCGCTCATCTTGCACACCGCGCCCTGCAGCGTGCAATTGAGGCCGATCCGGCTGTAGCCGAAGGTCTTGAACAGCTTCAGCACCATGCCCTGCAGGCCACCGGCGATACCACCGCCACCGACGGTGGTGAGGTTGTTCACCGCGCGCTGGCTGATGCGGCCGCCGCTGCCGGCCAGCAGGCTGGCCTTGAACGCCACCGGACTCCAGTTGACCAGCCGCAGGCCGTCGACCGAACCGTCCAGCCGCCCGCTGATGCTGCCGAAATCGAACACGCTGGTGATCGCCGCCAGATCCAGCTGCTGCAACCGCATGTCGGCGCTCAGCACCGGACTGGGCCCGAACGGTTGCTGCAACGACAGCCGCGTGATGTCGACGAAGCCACCGAACAGGTTGGCGGTCAGGCCACCCTGCAGCTCGAAGTGATTGTCGACCCAGCGCAGCGAGGGGATCGCCCCGGCCAGCGTGCCGGGAAAGGCCGGCCAGCCCATTGCCCGACTGAAGGCCGCCATGTCGATACCGGTAAGCACCAGCGAGGTGGCCAGCCGCTGGCCCTTGGCCGCCGCCGGACGCCAGTCGAAGGCGCTCACCCGCAGCTGGCCCTTCAGCACTGGAATCTGCAGCGGCTGCTGCAGACTCAGTGCGCCGGCGCGGCTTTGCCAGTGCGACAGCGCCGCGCCGTTCGGTATGCGGTACAGCTGCAGGCTGCGCCAGCCCAGCGTGGTGGCCGGCCGGTCACCCTGCGCGGCCCAGTCGAGGCCGCCCTGCAGACCGCTGATGGCCAGCCGACCGTCGCCGTCGGCGAGATCCAGCCCATCAGTGCTGAAGGCGAAGCTGTGCAGGCCGTCGGGGCGCAGGTCGAGGCTGCCACTGAGCTGGCCGGTCATGCTCATGTTGCGCAGGCCCAGCGTGCTCAGCCAGGCCTGGCCGTAGCGCTGATAGGCTGCCGGGAAGCTGGCGTGGAAGCGCTCCAGTTTCAGCATCGTCAGGTGGTTGCCGGCATCGAACGCCAGCGCGCCGTCCAGCTGCAACGCATCGGCGTCGGTCACCCGCAGCCGGCTCAGCTCGATGGCGCCGCCGTGCTGCATTTCCGCATGCAGGCCGAGCTGTACCGGATGGCCGGGCAGCCTGGCGAAGATCGGGCCAAGCAGCAGCTGGCCGCCGCGCAGGGTGGCGTCCAGGTCGATGCTGGCCGGTTCGCTGGCCTTGTCCAGGGTATAGCGGCCACTGCCGCTCAGCCCCTGGGCGGCGAGCGTGCCGGTCGGCGTGTCGAAGCCGGCGCCGCTGAGTGTGAACTGGCCGGACGACTGCACGCCGGCCTGCCGAACATCCAGCGCCAGCTCGGCGTCCAGCCGGCCGCTGCCGAGGTGCCCCGACCAGACACTGGCGAGCACGCCCTGCAGCCAGCTGAGCGGCAGATTCTTCAGGCTGATCTGCGCGTGGGTGGGCTGATCCAGCGGCAGCGCCACGCTGGCCTGCGCCTTGCCCTGCACCATATCGAGCTGCAGCGTATTGGACGCCGCGCTCAGCACGATCTTCACCTGGGCGTTGCTGAGCGCGCCACCGGCCGCGCCGGTGAGCTGGGCGCTGCCATCGAAAACCCAGCGCAGCCGGTCGTCCCGCTGCAGATTGCCGGCCACAGTCAGCCCCACGCGGTGCCAGCCCATCGCCGCCACATCGGCCTGCGCGGCGTGCAACTGCCATTGCACGCCACCGCCGGCACCGGCACTGATGCGCGTGGTCACGCCCTGCAGGCGCAGGCCCGGCGCGCTGATCGTGCGGGCACCCAGCAGCACGTCTGCCCGCGCAGGCAGCGCCCAGGCGACCCCGATCAGGAGGCAAAAACCCAGCAGCAGATGGCTTGATGTCACGCGCATGTCGGGCCATTCTGCCAAATCCAGCTGAACGACAAGGATTTCGTGATGCCCAGCCTCTTCGCCGAGCCCAACCTCGCCCCCCCATCGGCCCACGCCGAGGTGCCGAGACCGCGCGTGCTGGTGGCCGATGACGACACCGGCAGCTGCCGTTTCCTGGGCGACGGCCTGCAGCAGCTGGGCGCGCAGGTGCTGGCCTGCGGCGATGGCGCGACGGCGCTGGAACGCGCCCGCAACGAGGCCTTCGAGCTGCTGCTGCTGGACTGCCACATGCCCGGCGCCGGCGCGCTGCAGATTCTCGCCCGGCTGCGCGCAGACCGCGCGGCTGCTTCCGCCGCCGCGGTCGCGGTAGCCACCAGCGCCGAGCTGGCACCGCGCGACCGTCGCCAGCTGCTTGACGCCGGCTTCAGCGAGATCCTGCTGAAGCCCTGCACGCTGGCCGACCTGCAGCGAATGCTGCAGCTGGTGCAGGCCGATCGTCCGCAGGCGCCGATGCTGGACGACCGCGCCGCGCTGACCACCACCGGCGACGCCACCACCATGCGCGCGCTGCGCCTGTTGCTGCGCGAGGAACTGGCGCTGCTGCTGCCAGAGCTGGACCGGCTGATTGCGGATCGCGTCGGATTCGGCGAACGGTTGCACCGGCTGCGCTCGTCCTGCGGCTTCTGTGGCGCGACCGCCTTGGCGGCCCACGCGGCCGCGCTGCAGCAGCAGCTGGCCGGCTCGATGCCGGCGCCAGCCGCGGTGGCGCGCTTCCGCAGCACACTGGTGTCGACGCTGCAGGCGCTGGATCGCTGAGCCGTCATCAGACGACGTTTCAACGCGGCGCCGCGGCCATCGCCAGTACGCGCCAGGCGCGCAGCTCCGCGCCGCCGAGATGGAAGCGGATGATCTCGCGCATCATGTGGCGCAGCGCGCGCAGGCCGTGCTCGTCGGGCATGCGGTCGTGGGCCAGCGCCAGCAGGTCGCTGCCGCGCGGCGTGCGTGCGCTGCCTGCCGCGCAGCGCACCGCGCCCTGCTCCGCCTGATAGCGGTAGTGCGCCTGCGGCAGCAGCGGCTCGCCGGTGTCCGCCTCGTGCTCCAGCTGCAGTCCATAGCCAATCGACCGCAGCAGGTCGCGCTCGAAGCGGCGCAGGCTCCAGGCCAGCGGCTCGGCGGAGCCCAGCCGGGTCAGCGTCTGCGTGTAGGCGTCGAACAGGCCGGGTGACGGGTCCTGCCGCCCGGTCAGACGCACCACCAGTTCGTTGAGGTACAGCCCGGCCAGCCCGCGGTCGCCGCTCAGGCGGCTCGGTGTGCCCACGGTTTCGACCGCCGTCAGCGTGGCCAGCTCGCCGCGCAGCAGCAGGTCCAGCAGCAGCGGCTGGAACGGTTCCAGCTGCGCACGTTTGAGCCGGCTGCGCTCGCCGCGCACGCCGCGCGCCACCACGCCGAGGCGGCCGTGCTCGCGCGTCAGGCACTCCAGCAGCAGCGAGGTCTCGCGATAGGGCCGCGCGTGCAGGACGAAGGCGGGATGCTGTTCGATGCGCATGGCTGGGACGGCGGAGAACGGGGAACCAAGGTAATGCGCGGCGGCGTGCGCAGCGGCGTTCTGTCGACTCCTCGCGCTCAGTCCGTATAGCCGAATTTCTTCAGCATGTTCTCGTCGTCGACCCAGCCTTCACGCACCTTGACCCACAGCTTCAGGAACACCTTGCGCTCGAACATGCGCTCCATGTTACGCCGCGCGCTGCTGCCGATCGACTTCAGCTGGGCGCCGCCGTGGCCGATCACGATGGCCTTCTGGCCGTCGCGCTCGACCCAGATCACGGCGTGGATTTCCGCGATGCCGTCGGGGCGGTCGCTGAACTGCTCGATCTCCACCGTGGTGGCATACGGCAGCTCCTGATCGAGCCGCAGCATCAGCTGCTCGCGCACCATCTCGGCGGCGAGGAAGCGCTCGCTGCGATCGGTGACCTCGTCCTCGCCGTACATTGCCGGCTGCACCGGCAGGCGCCTGAGGATCGCCTGCTCGAGCTCCTTCAGGCCCTGCTCCTTGAGCGCGCTGACGTAGTGGATCTCGTCGTAGCTGTGCCTGGCCACCAGCTCGGCGACGAATGGCAGCATGGCGGACTTGTCCTTGTTCAGGTCCACCTTGTTGATCACCAGCACGCGTGGCGACGACTGCTCGACCAGCGCGGCATACAGCGCCTCGTCCTCGTCGGTGAAGCGGCCAGCCTCGATCACCTGCACCACCAGGTCGACGTCGCTGATCGCCGAACGCGCGGCACGGTTCAGGCTGCGGTTCATCGCGCGCTTGGCGCCACGATGCAGACCCGGCGTGTCGACGTAGAGGACCTGTCCGGCTGCGCTGGTGGCGATGCCGAGGATCCGGTGACGGGTGGTCTGCGGCCGCGGGCTGACGATCGACAAACGGAAGCCGATCAGCGCATTCAGCAGGGTGGACTTGCCCACGTTGGGGCGCCCGGCCAGCGCCACCGTGCCGCAGCGGAAATCATCGTGCGGCAGCGTGCCAGCCGGGTCGGCGGCGGGTTGCGGATGGTGGTTCATGACGTGAGATGCTCGACAGGTCGGATGGCAAGTGTAGTGCTTCGCCGCAAATGGCATGGCGTCGGCGCTGCATCCGCAGCGCGGGCATGGGCGGCGTGCTGCCGTTGACCCGGGGGACGGTTCAGGAAGCGCGCTGCTGCTCCAGCAGCTGGTTCAGCACGATTTCGGCGGCGTCCTGTTCGGCCGCACGGCGACTGCCGCCGGTGGCCTCGGCGCGCAGCGGCAGCGGCTCGCTGATCGCGCAGCTGACATCGAAGGTCTTGGCGTGATCCTCGCCATGGCTGGCGGTCAGCTCGTACAGCGGCAGCGGCCAGCCGCCGGACTGCAGCCACTCCTGCAGGCGGGTCTTGGCATCCTTGGAGGATCGCCGCAACTGCGCGATGCGCTCCTCGAACACGCCGCGAATCGCCGTGCGGCAGGCCTCGAAGCCTTCGTCCAGATAGACCGCGGCCACCAGTGCCTCGAACGCGTCGGCGAGGATCGAGTCCCGCCGGAAGCCGCCGCTTTTCAGTTCGCCCGGCCCCAGTTTCAGCGCGTCGCCCAGCGCCAGCTCGCGCGCCACCACCGCCAGCGCCTGGCCGTTGACCAGCTGCGCGCGCAGCCGCGAGAGCTCACCTTCACTGGCCTTGGGGTGCGCCTCGTAGAGCATCTCGGCGATCACCGCGCCAAGCAGCGCATCGCCGAGGAACTCCAGCCGCTCGTTGTTCGGCTGGCCGATGCTGCGATGGGTGAGCGCCAGCTGCGCCAGCGCCGGGTCGCGAAAACGGTGGAACCGCTGCAACACCTACTGCCCCAGGTTGCCCTTCAGGGGCACGCTCTTGTCGAAATGCAGCAGGAAGTCGATGTTGTACATGAAGGGAATCTTCTTGTCGTACACCACATTGAGATTGCTCGCGCCGCCCGAGTCACGCGTGATCGTGATGTCGGCAGGCTTGATGGTGGAATCGTCCACGTACTGGAAATTCATCTTGAACATCAGCTCGCGGCGGATATCGTCCAGCGTCTTGCCATTGCTGCCCTCGGTGGCGATCTGGTTCATCGCCTTGACCACACCCATGTACTCGGAATAGGACGGCAGCAGCTTCATCGCCATGAAGCCGAAGAAGCCCACGATCGCCATGATCAACAAAAACCCGATCAGCGTGACACCCGCCTGTTTCGATTTCATAGTCCCCTCGCTATGCCGCATGCGCGGCGTGCCCATCATGGTTGGATGCTGCGCCGGCGCGCTGTCCGCACCGATCCGGCGCGCCGATGATGCCAGCAAATGCCGGCGCTGTCGGCGCGCCCGGTCAATGGATCAGGGTGCCGATGCGGTGGAAATCGATGCCGCCGGTGCCCCAGCCCTTCCAGCTCATCCAGATCAGGAACGCCTTGCCGACCAGGTTCTGCTCCGGCATGCAGCCCCACCAACGGCTGTCCAGGCTGTTCTCGCGATCGTCGCCCATCACCAGGTAACAGCCCTTGGGCACCTTCGAAGGCACCAGTGCATTGGGAATCGGCTGGGTCGCCATCCGCTCGGGCATGCGCGCGATCAGGTGGTTCATCTTGCCCAGATGCTCGGTCCAGATGGTAGCGCCGTAATTCAGCAGCGTGGCATCCTCCGGGCGCTGGGGGTTGCCGACGTACGGGCCGATCTCATCATCCACCACCGGCTTGCCGTTGATCACGATCTGGCTGTCGTGCACTTCCACGGTGTCGCCCGGCAGGCCGATCACGCGCTTGATCCAGTTCTGGCTCTGCACCGGCAAGTGCGGATCCGGACAGGTATTGTCAGGACCGAGCATCGGCGGCCCGCTCTCGTCGCCGCCCACGCGGATCAGCTTGCCGCTGCCGTCATGGCACAGGTAGCCGGGAAAGCGGAACACCACCACGTCGCCGCGCTTGGGTTCGCCGACGGCGAGAAACTTGTTGTTGAACGCAGGCAGGCGCAGACCGTAGGCAAACTTGTTGACCAGGATGAAATCGCCCACGTCCAGCGTCGGCATCATCGAGCCGGAGGGAATCCGGAACG
>JAJZGE010000064.1 GCA_021798675.1 Pseudomonadota bacterium
GTGTCTCCATCGCGCCGAACGAGGCGGCCGTGCGCGAGCACGCACAGCCGGGCGGCTTTCCCGCCAACCGGGTGTCCGAAGTGACCGGCATGATCGATCCCGCCACGGCCGGATAGCTGCCGGTCCCTGGTGCATGGTGCCGCGCGCAGCGGCGGCGCTCACACCAGCTTCGCCCGCCGCCACCACGGCGTCACCCGCTCCTCGCGCACCAGGGTGAACAGACCGGCGCCGAGGATCAGCGCGATACCGATCAGCATCGGCCAGTCCAGATGATCGCCGAACAGCCAGTAGCCGAAGCCGATCGCCCACAGCATCTGGCTGTACTGGGTCGGCGCGATGCGGTTGGCGGGCGCGCGCAGGGTGGCGAGCATCAGCAGCACGCCGGCGAGCCCGGAAAGCAGGCCGTAGCCGGCCAGCAGGCCCCACTGGTGCAGGTCGGGCCAGCTGAACTGCGGCAGCATCAGCAGGCCGCCGAGCAGCAGCGGCCCGACCACGCTGGCACCGTACAGGCTGATGCGTTTTTCGTGCGGACCGGCCATGCGCAGGGCCACCACCGAGACGGCGCCTGACAGACCGCAGATGATCGCCGCCAGATGACCGATGCCCAGCTGGCGGAAGCCCGGACGCAGCACCACCAGCACGCCAAGAAAGCCGATGCATACCGCCGACCAGCGCCGCCAGCCGACGTGTTCCTTGAGAAAGACCACCGACAGCAGCGTCACGAAGATCGGCATCAGGAAGATCAGCGCAAACACCTCGGCCATCGGCAACGCGGTGAAGGCGATCACGGCGGCGATGCTGCAAATGGCTCCGGCGACGGCGCGCAACCACCACAGGGCCGGCCGGTTGGCCACCACCACGTCGCGCCAGCGCGCGTGCCTGCCCTTGATGAAGGGCAGCGCGGCCAGGCCCAGCGTCGCGCCGAAGAACACTGCCTCGTAGACGGGCAGCGAACCGTGCAGCGACTTCACGAAGGCGTCGCTGATCGAGTAGGCCGCGTAGCAGGCGAAGCCCAGCAATACACCTTTGCGCATGGGGTTTCCAACAGGGAGGGAAGCCGACGAGACCGGCGCGGTCGCAGGGCAGGCTTCGGCGCGCCATCGTCCCACAGGGGAGCGCCGGGCGCCCGATCCGGCGGCCGCTGGGTCCAGCGGTCGCGGTGACCGCCGCGGCCAGCGCCCGCTACAATAACCGGATTTCCCGCCCCTCACGGACCCGCCCATGGCTGCCCGCCTCGACCCGCTCGATCTGTATGACGTCCGCTCGCTGCTCACCGACGAAGAACGCATGGTGCAGGACACCGTCGGCCGCTTCGTCGACGAGAAGGTGCTGCCGATCATCGGCGACTGCTTCGAGCAGGGCCGCTTTCCGCAGGAGCTGATTCCGGAGATCGCCAGCCTCGGCCTGCTCGGTTCGACCATTCCCGAGGCCTACGGCGGCGCCGGCATGAACGCGGTCAGCTACGGCCTGATCTGCCAGGAGCTGGAACGCGGCGACTCGGGCCTGCGCAGCTTCGCCTCGGTGCAGAGCTCGCTGTGCATGTACCCGATCTTCGCCTACGGCAGCGAGGCGCAGCGCAAGCGCTACCTGCCGAAGATGGCGGCCGGCGAAGTAATCGGCTGCTTCGGCCTGACCGAGCCGCACGGTGGTTCCGATCCGGCCAACATGAAGACCCACGCGAAGCGCGACGGCGGCGACTGGGTCATCAACGGCGCCAAGATGTGGATCACCAACGGCAACCTGGCGCATATCGCGATCGTGTGGGCGCAGACCGAGGACGGCATCCAGGGCTTCGTGGTGCCGACCGACACCATCGGCTTCAAGGCGCAGGAAATCCACAAGAAGATGAGCCTGCGCGCCTCGGTCACCAGCGCGTTGTTCTTCGATGGCGTGCGCGTTCCCGACAGCGCACGCCTGCCCAACGCGAAGGGCCTGAAGGGGCCGCTCGGCTGCCTCAACCAGGCGCGCTACGGCATCACCTGGGGCCCGATCGGCGCGGCCCAGGCCTGCCTGAAGGAAGTGCTCGACTACACCGCCAGCCGCGTGATGTTCGGCCGCCCGCTGTCGGCCAACCAGGCGATCCAGCTGAAGCTGGCCGACATGGCCCGGCGCATCACCACGGCGCAGCTGCTGTCGCTGCAGCTCGGCCGGCTGAAGGATGCCGGGAAGCTGCAGCCGACCCAGGTGAGCCTGGCCAAGTGGAACAACGTGCGCATGGCCATCGACATCGCGCGCGAGTGCCGTGACGTGCTGGGCGGCGCGGGCATCACCACCGAGCACGGCGCGATCCGCCACGCACTGAACCTGGAGTCCGTGATCACCTACGAGGGCACCGAGACCGTGCACCAGCTGGTGGTGGGGCGCGAGCTGACCGGCATCAACGCGTTCTGACTTTTGTTACTTCGCCCTTCGGGGGGAGAGGTGCCCGAAGGGCGGACACGGGTACGGGCGTGGCGTTGCGCGTCAGTCGAACCCTCGCCCCGCCCCTATCCCGGCGGGAGAGGGGCTTCAAGGAGCCAACCATGCACGTCGCCTGCATCCGCTGCGAAATCAGACGCGTGATCCTGCGCGCCCATGCCGACGCATGATCCACGTCCCGCCCGCGCTGTTCGTCGCGCTCGCCGAGCTGGTGCCCGCGCTGCACGCGCACTGCGCCGGGCCGTGGTGCGTGATCGGCAGCGCCGCGGTGCGGCTGCTGGGTGCCGAGGTCGGCGTGGCGGATGTCGACGTGCTGGTTTCCCGTGCCGATGCCGACACCCTGGCCGCGCTCTGGGCCGACCGCTGCGACGCCGCCCAGGTGCCCGCCGATGGCGACCGCTTCCGCTCGCGCTTTGCGCGTTACCGCTTTCCCGGCTTGCCGGTGGAGCTGATGGGTGGGCTGGAAGTGTTCGGCGCCGATGGCTGGCAGCCGCTGCACATCCGCGAGACCGTCTGCGTCGGGCTGGCCGGCCTGCGCGTGCCGGTGCCGTCGATCGCCGAGCAGCTGCGGGTGCTGGCATGTTTTGCACGACCCAAGGATCATCAGCGCGCGGCGGTGCTTCGCGCGCTGCCGGTGGGAACGGCTTCAGCCGCGATGCTTCCCCACTGATCCTGCCAAGGCACAAGAGCATCGCGACTGAAGTCGCTCCCACCAGAAACCGGCAAGACCGACCCTTCCATCCTTCTTATCGATCACCACCATGCCTCTCCCGTTTGCCATCAGCGCCCGCCACAAGGGCTTCAACCGCGCCGAGATTGTCGACCAGAACTTCACCGAGTTCGTGCAGCTGTGGCAGGGCGGCGTGCGCGTCGCACCGCAGGACGATGCCCCGGTCCTGCCGGGCAGCGCGCTGGATGCGCGCGGCTTTCGCGAGCTGCTCGAATCGCAGCTGATCTCGCGCCATCTCGACCTGATGGCGCGCGTGCTGCGCGTGCAGAACAAGGTGTTCTACACCATCGGCTCCAGCGGCCATGAGGGCAATGCGATGGTGGCGCGGCTGACCCGCCATACCGATCCGGCGTTCCTGCACTACCGTTCCGGCGGCTTCATGGCCGAGCGCTTCCGCAAGCTTCCCGGCACCGATGGAAAACCGCGCGATCCGGTGGTCGACTCGGCGCTGTCGTTCGCCGCCAGCAAGGATGACCCGGCCTCCGGCGGCCGCCACAAGGTGTGGGGCAGCAAGCCGCTGTGGGTGCTGCCGCAGACCTCGACGATCGCCTCGCACCTGCCCAAGGCGCTGGGCACCGCGGTGGCGATCGAGCAGGCCCGGCGCATCGGCCACACGCTGCCGATTCCCGCCGACAGCATCACCATCTGCTCGTTCGGCGACGCCTCCAGCAACCATGCCAGCGCGCAGACCGCGTTCAACACGGCGGGCTGGACCGCGTACCAGCAGCTGCCGGCGCCGGTGCTGTTCGTGTGCGAGGACAACGGTATCGGCATCTCGGTGAAGACCCCCAGCGGCTGGATCGCCAACAATTACCGGCATCGCGCGGATCTGGATTACTTCTTTGCCGACGGCCTCGACCTGGCCGAGGGCTACGCGCAGGTACAGCGCGCGGTGGAGCATTGCCGCGGCACGCGCCGCCCGACTTTCCTGCATCTCAAGACCACCCGCGTGATGGGCCATGCCGGCACCGACTTCGAGATCGAGTGGCGCAGCATCGAGGAGCTGTTCGCGGTGGAGGCGAGCGATCCGCTGCTGCGCTCGGCCGCCATCGCGCTGGAGTCCGGCCTGTACGGCAAGGACGAACTGCTGAAGCTGTACGAGGCCACCCGCAGGCGCTGCTTCGCCGCCGCCGAGGATGCCGACGCGCGGCCACGACTCACCACGCTCGCCGACGTCATGCAACCGCTGGCGCCGTACACGCCCGCAGCCGTGCAGGCCGAGGCCACGCGCGCGGACTATGCCGAGACGCGGCTGGCAGTGTTCGGCGGCGCCGACAAGCTGCCGGAGAAACTGCCCCCGCGGCACCTGGCGATCCAGATCAACCAGGCGCTGCACGACCTGCTGGCGAAGTATCCGCAGGCGCTGCTGTTCGGCGAGGACGTGGCGCAGAAGGGCGGCGTGTACACCGTCACCAAGGGCCTCAACAAGACCTTCAAGGGCAGCCGCGTATTCAACACGCTGCTGGACGAAACGATGATCCTGGGCCTGGCCCAGGGTTACGCCAACATGGGCATGCTGCCGATCCCGGAGATCCAGTACCTGGCGTATTTCCACAACGCCTGCGACCAGATCCGCGGTGAGGCGGCGTCGCTGCAGTTCTTCTCCAACGACCAGTACCGCAACCCGATGGTGCTGCGGATTGCATCGCTGGGTTATCAGAAAGGCTTCGGCGGCCATTTCCACAATGACAACTCGATCACCGCGCTGCGCGACATTCCCGGTCTGGTGGTCGGCTGCGCCAGCCGCGGCGACGATGCGGCGATGATGCTGCGCACGCTGATGGCGCTGGCCAGGGTGGACGGCCGCGTGTGCGCCTTTCTTGAACCGATCGCGCTGTACATGACCAAGGATCTTTACGAAGCCGGCGACGGCCTGTGGCAGTTCGACTATCCGGCGCCTGATCAGGCGATGACGCTGGGCGACGGTCGCGTCTACAACGAGTCCGCGAATGACCTGGTGATCTTCACCTTCGGCAACGGCGTGCCGATGGCCTTGCGCGCGGCGCGCACCATCGAAGCCGAGCTGAAGTGGAAAGTGCGCGTGGTCGACCTGCGCTGGCTGGCGCCGCTCAACGACGCCTTCATCGCGGCGCAGGCGCGCACCGCCAGACGCATCCTGGTACTGGACGAGGGGCGCAAGAGCGCCGGCGTGGGTGAGGGCGTGATCACCGCGATCGTCGAGGGCGGTTCGGGCGCTACGCCGCTGCAGCGGGTGGTGGGCGCCGACACGTTCACGCCGCTGGCCGGCGCCGCCCTGCTGGTGCTGCCGGGCGAGGCCGAAGTGGTGGCGGCGGCACGCGCGCTGGCGGCGCGCTGAGGCTTGCCGCGGCGCGGGTCAGCCGCTCAGCTCTCGCCGCCGCGCTTTTCCACCACATGCAGCCGGGCAGGGGTTGCGCCGGGCGCCGTCTTGGCCACCGAATACAGGCAGACCCGGTTGCGGCCGTTGACCTTGGCGGTATACATGGCCTGGTCGGCGCGCTCGACCAGCGAGGCCACGTCATCGCCGTCGCGGCGCATGGCCACACCGATGCTGATGCTGAGCACCAGCGACGCATCGTCGCCCGCGGGAATCTCCAGCCGGTGCACGCGCCGGCACAGCCGGGTTGCGACCTGCATGGCCTGCTCCACCTGGGTGCCGTCGAGCAGCGCGACAAACTCCTCGCCGCCGTAGCGTCCGAACAGGTCGGAGGGCCGCAACTCGTGCGCCAGCGCCTTGGCCACCGCCACCAGTGCGCGGTCGCCGGCGCTGTGGCCCTGGCGATCATTGAGCAGCTTGAAGTGATCGAGATCGAGAAACAGCACGGCGATCGGTCGCGGTGGTCCGCTGGCCAGCAGCACGCTGGCGCGCTCGCTCCAGCCGCGACGGTTGTAGACCTCGGTGAGCGCGTCGTGGTCGGCCAGTATGCGCACCACGTCCCGATCCTGCCGCAGGCGCAGGGCACGATCGGCCAGGCCCAGCGACAGCACGATCGCCTCGAACGCGCCGCCGGCGAGGCTGGCATCGTTGAGCCAGGTGAGTTCGGGCAGGGCGCCATTCGCCTGCGCACTGGTCAGCGCGGTCAGCACCAGCAGCGGCGTCCAGCCGGCGAGGAAAAACCAGGCCTGGCGCGAGCCGCGCACGCCGGCCACGATGGCGGCCACCAGCAGCAGCGCCGCGCCCAGCATCAGCAGCGGATTGAGCAGCGCCTGCGCCACTTCCACCAGCAACGGCACCTGGCTCAGGCGCATCAGCACCAGCTGGATCATGCCCACCGCCAGCGCGATCACCGGCACCCGCAGCAGCGGCGCGTAACGGTGCAGCTCGCAGAACCGCATCATGAAAAGTGACGCGAAGGCCACCGACAGCGCGATTGCCATGGTGGCGCTGGCCAGCGCCATGCCGCTCAGCCATTGCCAGTCCAGCGGATGAAAGACGAAGCCGGTCTGCACGCCCTGGATCAGCATGTAGCAAAGGATGTAACCCGCGTACCAGGCGTAGGTGACATCGCGCAGCATCAGCGCAAAGCACAGCGCCATCAGCACCATCGCCAGCATCGCCGCCAGACAGGCGCTGGCCAGCGTCAGCCAATACGCATCCTGCTGCAGATAGGCATTCCATGACTGCAGCTCAAAGCGCACCGGTGCGCTCAGCGTCGATGACGGCTCGAAGCGCAGCAGGATCGGCGCCGAGCCTGCCATCGCGGCCGGCACCCGCCACGCGAGGCGACCGTGGCCGTGCGCCGGCGCGCTGAAATCATCCAGCGCCAGCGACTGCGGCTGGCCGGGTCCGAACACGGTCACCGTGCCCAGCGGCGGCGGATAGATCGTCAGCACGCGCTCGCCGTTGTCCCACGGCGGCTGCGGTGCGATCACCACCCACGCGCCCGCCGCGACGACCGGGAAACGCTGCAGCACGGACGGGTCGAATGACTTCAGCCGGCCGAGGCGGTAGTCGTGCATCACCGCCTGGCTGGTGTCGCCGGGGCGCACATCGCGCCACGCGCCATTCAGCGGAGTGGCCGCCTGGACGGTGCCCAGACAAAACAGGCCGAGCACACAGCCGAGCCATGATCGCCAGTGGCGACCGCGCTCGTTGCATGTGATCAGCGTACCCATCTTCCCTTGCCCCTGTCGTTTCCGCCCTCTTGAACCTTATGGCGGACCGGAAGTGAACGATGCGTGGACCGGTGATGCGTGGCGTCGATGCGCGCAGGCGCACATCGGCAGCCAGAGGCTGCCCGTCCCTGCGGGCCGTGCATGTGCCTCGCTGCTGCGCGGCGTGCTGCTCCCGACGGCCACGGCTGCCTCGCCATCGTTGCGTGACTTTGTGCCAGCCTGGCGACAATCACAAAGCAAAGCACGGGCCGTGCCAAGAGGCGCAGGGAAGCCTCCCTGCAACGCGCAAGCCGTGTGCGGGCCTGCCGTACCACCCACCGGCTTCAGCCCACCCGCCCGGCGGCCTGCCGATGCCGTTGAAGCTTGACGCGAATGGTCAGCCCGGCTGCCCGGCGTTCAGGGCATCGCACTTCGACCGTGCCCGCACCTGCCTGTCGGCACCTGCTCTCGGCGGGAGAAGAGTCCGTATCGTGATTGCGCGGGGGATCAGCCCGGCCGCTGCGCGCCGAGCAGCACCAGCACTTCCTGCGCGCTGCGCAGGCGCTCGCTGGCGCCGGGCAGGTCCAGCGTGATCCTCAACTTGTCCTGGCCGTCCAGCTTGTAGACGCGCGGCAGGCGCTGGATCAGCTTGATGATGATCAGCGGA
>JAJZGE010000065.1 GCA_021798675.1 Pseudomonadota bacterium
CGGTGCCCGCTGCGGTGCTGGCCAAGACCGGCCGCGCCGGTAGCTTGCCGGGCGTGTCCGGGCGTCGCGCTGGCACCTGGGCAAGTGTGTTCGGCAGTGATGCCGCGGAGTTTTCCTACGCCTGGGCCATCGCCCACTATGTGGAACAGGTTGCCGCCGCGGGCAAGGCGGCCTACGACCTGCCGATGTACGCCAACGTGGCGCTGCGCGATCCGTTCCATCCCGGCCCGCCGGGCAGCTATTCCAGTGGTGGCCCCACCGACAACGTGCTCGGCATATGGCGTGTGGCAGCACCTTCGCTCGACCTGATCGCGCCGGACATCTATCTGCCAGAGTACGCGAAGTACACGGCCGTGCTGGATCGCTACAGTCGCGCCGACAATCCGCTCTTCGTCGGGGAGACCGGCAACGCAGCGCCCTATGCACGCTACGTGTTCGCAGCGCTTGGGCATGGTGCGATCGGCTTCTCGCCGTTCGGCATGGATTACACCGGCTACTCCAACTGGCCGCTGGGCGCGCGCAAGGTTGATGCGGACACGCTGAAGCCGTTCGCGCTGGACTACGCGCTGCTGCGCCCGATCGCGTCGCTGATCGCCAAGGCGAATTTCCAAGGCAGGGTGTGGGGTGCGTCCGAGCCGGAACAGGCGCACAGCCAGCAGCTCGAACTGGGCGCTTGGACCGCGCACATCGGCTATGGCCTGCCGCAATTCGGCACTCCGTCGCCGCGGGGCAATCCGACGCCGCGGGGTGGGGTGCTGATCGTGCGGCTCGGTCGCGATGAATATCTGGTCGCCGGCGAACACGCGCGGGTGAGCTTTCAGCCTTCCGGCCGCAACGCCGGCAAACATTCGCTGTTCGAGCGCGTCGAGGAAGGCCGCTACGTGGACGGCCGATGGCAGTTCCTGCGCGTGTGGAACGGCGACCAGACCGACTACGGCCTCAATCTCACCAGCGCACCGCAGTGGCTGCGCGTCAAGCTGGCCACGTACTGAAGGATGTCTGCATGATCCGTTGGAAAGTGCTTTCCGCTGCCATGCTGCTCGCCGGCCTCGCCCGGCCGGTACTGGCAGCCGAGCCGCAGCCCGATTCGCCCGCCGTCGAGCATCGCGTCGATACCCTGGTGCAGAGGCTCACGCTGGAGCAGAAGGTCGCACTGATCGGTGGCACCGACGGCTTCGACATCCGCGCCGTGCCGTCGATCGGTCTGCCGGCGCTGGGCATGTCGGACGGACCCTACGGCGTGCGCCTGGGCGGCAAATCCACCGCTTACGCTGCCGGCATCGGGCTGGCGGCGAGCTGGGATCCCGCGCTGGCAAAGCGCGTCGGCGCGGCGATGGGGCGCGATGCGCGCGCGCGCGGCATCAGCTTCCTGCTGGGCCCCGGCCTGAACATCTACCGTGCGCCGCAGAACGGCCGCAACATGGAGTACTACGGCGAGGACCCCTACCTGGCCGGTCGCACCGCCGTGGGCCTGATCGATGGCATCCAGAGCCAGGGCGTAGTGGCCACGATCAAGCACTTCGCGGCCAACAACTCAGAGTATGAGCGGCGCCAACTCAATTCGGTCATCGCGCCGCGGCCGCTGCACGAGATCTACCTGCGTGCGTTCGAGATGGCGGTGAAGCAGGGCCATGTCGGCGCGGTGATGAGCAGCTACAACCAGCTCGACGGTGAGTACACCGCCGAGAACCGCAGCCTGGTGAGCGGCATCCTCAAGCACGACTGGGGTTTCGACGGCATCTTCATGTCCGACTGGGGTGCGGTGGACAACGGACTCAAGGCCTTCAAGGCTGGCCTCGACCTGGAGATGCCCGCGGCCGACAAGATGCGGCCCGCGCTGCTGCTGCCGGCCCTGCGCGACGGTAGCTTGTCCACGGCAGAACTGGACGACAAGGTGCGACGCATCCTGCGCACCGCGGTGCGCTTCGGCTTCCTCGACCGGCCGCAGCGGGACCTGACGCAACCGCTGTTCGACGCCGCCAACGACCAGGTGGCGCTGGACTCGGCGCGCGAGTCGCTGGTGCTGCTGAAGAACGCGCACCATCTGTTGCCGCTCGACGCGGGCACGATCAGGACCATCGCGGTGATCGGCCCCGATGCCTATCCTGGCTACGCCACCGCCGGCGGCAGCTCGCACATCGAGACCTTCCGCACCGAGAGCATCCTCGGCGGCATCGTCGATTATCTGGGTCAGCGCGTGCGCGTGCTGTACGACCGAGGCCTGCCAGCGCCGGATGCAGTATTCAAGCGCGACGGCTTCACCACCGCCGACGGCCAGCCCGGCCTGCGCCGCGAAACCTTCGACAATCCCGGGTTCCGCGGCACGCCGGCGGCGTCCGCGGTGGACGCCCACGTCGACCAGTGGAAGCCGGAGCTGTGGACCACCCCGGCGGTAAAGCGGCGCAGCATCCGCTGGAGCGGGCGGTACGTGGCGCCGCACGCGGGGCGTTACCTGTTCCTGACGGCGGCGGCCAGCGCGGACAGCTACACGCTGTACGTGGACGGCAAGGCGGTGATCGTGCAGCCCAAGCGCGAGGGTCAGGCACCGTTGTACGCCGCGCTGGATCTGAAGGCGGGGCAGGCGGTATCGGTGCGGCTCGACTACCTGCCCGACGTGGACTACAGCCGGATGGGTCTGGGGGTGATTCCGGTGGACGAGTTGATCTCGCCGGCGGCGCTGAAGATGGCGGCGATGGCCGACGCCGCGGTGGTGGCGGTTGGTTTCGATCCGACCTCGGAAAGCGAGGCCTTTGACCGCACCTTCGCGTTGCCCTGGGGCCAGGAAGCGCTGATCGAGGCGGTAGCCAAGGCGAACCCGAAGACGGTGGTGACGGTGACCTCGGGCGGCGCCTATGCCACCGCGGACTGGCTGGGCCAGGTGCCGGCGCTGCTGCAGAACTGGTATCCGGGTCAGGAAGGCGGCCGTGCCGTGGCCGAAGTGCTGTTCGGCGCGCGCTCGCCGGAAGGCAAGCTGCCGATCAGCTTCGAGCGCCGCTGGGAGGACAACCCCACCCACGACTATTACTACGCGCCGCCACACCCGCCGGGCACGCACCCCACGGTCCACTACGGCGAAGGCCTGTTCGTCGGCTACCGCTGGTACACCAGCCATCCGCACAAGCCGCAGCCGTTGTTCCCGTTCGGCTACGGCCTCTCGTACACCACGTTCGCATTCTCCGGGCTGGAGGTGAAGCCGGCGAAGGCGCGCGATGGCGATACGGTGCAGGTGTCGTTCGAAGTGCGCAACACCGGCACGCGTGCGGGCGCGGAGGTGGCGCAGGTATACGTGAGCGATCCCTCCGCCACCGTGGTGCGGCCGGAGCGCGAGCTGAAGGCGTTCCAGAAGGTGAACCTGGCGCCGGGACAGAGCCGGCGCGTCACCCTTGCGCTCGATCGCCGCGCCTTCGCCTACTACGACCCCGACCACAATGACTGGAAGGTCGACCCGGGTCGCTTCGTGATCCGCGTGGGCGACGCCTCCGACCGTACGCCGCTGGCCGCCGACCTGACCATGGAGAAAGCACGATGAGCCGCATGCGACTGCCACCCCTTGCTGCGCTGTTGGCGCTTGGCCTTTGCAGCGCAGGCGTGCAGGCGGCGACGACCGCCCAGCCTCATATCACCCGCCTGTCCGACGGCATCGTGGTCCGCCTCGACGGCTCGCCGCAGAAGGTGCGGCTGCGCGTGGTGTCCGACCGCATCATCCACGTCACCGCGGTGCCGCAGGGCGGCTTCGGGCTGCCGGCCAGCCTGATGGCGCTGAAGACCGGTGGCGACGACCACTTCACCGTGGGCGAGCACGCCGGCACGGTGACCCTCGACACCCCTGCGATCGAGGCGCGCGTGTCGCTGCATGATGGCGCGGTGGGTTTCTATGGCCGCGATGGCAAGCCCATCCTGGTCGAACAGCCCCACGGCCGCAGCTTCACCCCGGTGACCGTGCAGGGGCAGTCCTTCTACGCCATCCGCCAGCAGTTCGCCTCGCCGGCCAACGAGGCGTTCTATGGCCTGGGCCAGCACCAGGAAGGCGTCATGGACTACAAGGGCAAGGACGTTGAACTCGCCCAGCACAACATGGACATCGGCATTCCCTTCGTGGTGTCCTCGCGTGACTACGGCGTGCTGTGGGACAACAACTCGATCACGCGCTTCGGCGACCCGCGCCCCTACCGACTGATCGACCATGGACTGAAAGTGTTTGACGCCAACGGCAGGCCCGGCGGCCTCACCGCGAGCTACTACATGGACGGCAAGCTGAAGCTGCGTCGCGACGAAGCCAGCGTCGACTATCAGTACATTGACGACGTCAAGCGCTGGCCCACGGCGCTGAAGGACGCGAAGGGCGTCGGCGGTGGCCCGGGCCAGACGGTGGAGTGGAGGGGCTCGCTGGCCTCGGACGTGGCTGGCGTGCACAAGTTCCGGCTCTATGCCAGTGGCTACTTCAAGCTCTACATCGACCACAAGCTGGTGCTGGACGACTGGCGGCAGAACTGGAACCCCTGGTATCGCGATTTCACCGTGGCGATGAAACCCGGCGAGAGGCACGCCATCCGCATCGAATGGACGCCGCAGTCGGGTTACATCGCGCTCGACCATCTCGATCCGTTGCCGCCGGCAGAACAGAACGAGCTCTCGCTGTTTTCCGAGCTGGGCCATGCGGTCGATTACTACTTCATCGCCGGCCGCAACCTCGACGACGTAATCGCCGGCTACCGCGATGTGACCGGCAAGGCGGTGATGCTGCCGCGCTGGGCCTACGGCTTCTGGCAGAGCCGCGATCACTACGAGACCCAGGCGCAACTGCTCGGCACCGTGGCGCGCTACCGCAGGCTTGGCCTGCCGCTGGACAACATCGTGCAGGACTGGCGCTACTGGAAGGACGACGCCTGGGGTTCGCACCAGTTCGACAGGACGCGCTATCCCGACCCCGGGGGCATGATCGCGAAGGTGCACGGCGAGCATGTCCACTTCATGATCTCGGTGTGGCCCAAGTTCTACCCGACCACGCAGAACTACAAGGAGCTGGCGGCGGGCGGCCACATCTATCAGCGCAACATCGAGGAGGGCGTCAAGGACTGGGTGGGGCCGGGTTATCTCAGTTCCTTCTATGACCCGTATTCGGCCGAGGCACGACGCATCTACTGGCGGCAGATCCGCGAGAACCTGGGCGACCTCGGCGTGGATGCCTGGTGGCTGGACGCCACCGAGCCGGACATCAACTCCAACACCAGCATCGCCGAGCGCAAGCTGCTGATGAGCCCGACCGCGCTGGGCCCGGGTGCTGCCTTCTTCAACAGCTACCCGCTGATGACCACCACCGCGGTGTACCAGGGCAGCCGCCAGTCCTACCCGGACAAGCGCGTGTTCATCCTCACCCGCTCGGCCTTCGCCGGGCAGCAACGCAACGCCGCCGCCAGCTGGAGCGGCGACGTGGTGGCGCGCTGGAGCAACCTGCGCGACCAGATCGCCGCGGGCATCAACTTCTCGCTGTCAGGCATCCCCAACTGGACCACCGACATCGGCGGCTACGCGATCGAAGATCGCTACCTGAAGCCGGATGCGAAGAACCTGGCCGAGTGGCGCGAGCTCAACCTGCGCTGGTTCCAGTTCGGCGCATTCAGCCCGATCTTCCGCTCGCACGGCCAGGGCGTGAAGCGCGAGATCTACAACATCGCGCCGCCGGGCTCGCCGGTGTACGACGCGCTGGCCTGGTACGACCGCCTGCGCTATCGCCTGCTGCCCTACATCTACACCCAGGCGGCGGACACCTGGTGGCATGACGGCACCCTCATGCGCGGCTTGCCGATGGATTTCCCGCACGACCCCAAGGTGCGCGCCATCGGCGACGAATACATGTTCGGCCCGGCTTTCCTGGTGGCGCCGGTGACGCGCTACGAAGCACGCAGTCGCGCGGTCTACCTGCCAGCCGGCACCGACTGGTACGACTTCAACACCGGCAAGCGCTACGCCGGCGGGCAGACCGTACAGGCGCCGGCGCCGCTGGCGCGCATGCCGTTGTTCGTGCGTGCAGGCGCCATCGTGCCCACCGGGCCGGCGGAGCAGTACAGCAACGAGAAGCCTGACGCGCCGATCACCCTGCTGGTCTATACGGGCGCCGACGGCCATACCTCGCTATACGAGGACGACGGCACCGACTATGGCTACGAGCACGGCCACTACTCGCGTATCCCGCTGGACTACGACGACGCGACCGGTGTGGTGACGCTCGGCAAGCGCGAGGGCGACGGCGGCGGCGCTCCGGCGAAACGGCAGTTCATCATCCGCCGCATCGACCTGGCACACCCGAGTGCGGATGCGCTGGACGGCAGCCGCGACCAGCGCGTGGAGTACGACGGCAAGGCACTGAAAGTGCCGCGCTGAGGCACCCATATCGCAAGGACAACACGGGAGGAATGACATGCAGCATCGGATAACGAAGTGGGTATTGGCCGGAGCGATCTCGGCGCTGGCGGCCGGCGCCATGGCCGCCGACGGCAACGGACACCGCGCCTGGGCGGATGCATGGGCCGCCGCGCCAGACACCGCCGGCCCGGTGCTGGATGCGCAGACCGTGCGGCAGGTGGTGCGTACCAGCATCGGCGGGTCGGAGCTGCGCGTGCGCCTATCCAACCTGCTCGGCAGCGTGCCGGTCACGCTGGGTCCGGTGCATGTGGCGTTGAGTGCCGGTGCGGCGGATACGGTGCCCGGCAGCGATCATCTGTTGCTGTTCCACGGCAAGCCGACCGTCATCATTGCCAAGGGTGAAAGCGTGCTCAGCGATCCGCTGACGATGGACGTGAAGCCGCTGCAGCCGCTGGCCGTGAGCATCTACGTGCCGGCCGATACGCACTACCACCCGGCCACCATCCACAACGCCGGCCTTGCCACTGCGTACATCACCGAACACGGCGATGCCACCGCGGCCGTACGCTTTCCACGCGAGGAAACCAGCGGCAGCCGCTTCTACCTCACGGACGTGGAAGTGGCCGGCCCGCCCCCCCGCTACACGCTCGTCGCGTTCGGCGATTCCATCACCGACGGCGTGGGTTCCAAACAGGACGCGAACGAGCGCTGGCCGGACTACCTCGCCGCACGCCTTCAGGCCAACCCACGGCTCTCGTCCATCGCCGTGGCGGACGCCGGCATCGGCGGCAACCGCATCCTGCACGACAGCTACGGGCCCAGCGCGCTGGCGCGCTTCGACCGCGACGCGCTGGACCAGCCCGGCGTGCGCTGGGTGATATTGCTCGAAGGCATCAACGACATCGGCGGCTCGGGCTACGCCTGGGAGGCCAAGGACAAGATCAGCGCGCAGCAACTGATCGACGGTATGAAGACGCTGATCGCACGGGCGCACGCCAGGCACGTGAAGATCTACGGCGCCACCCTCACGCCCTACGGCGGCAGCGGCTGGCCGTACCACAGCGCCGCGGGCGAGAAGACCCGCGAGCGGGTGAATGCTTGGATCCGCCATTCCGGCGCGTTCGACGGCGTGGTGGATTTTGACAAGGCGGTGCGCGACCCCGCCGCGCCAAAGAAGATGCTTGCCGCCTACGACAGCGGGGACCACCTGCATCCGAACAGCGCGGGTTACCGGGCGATGGCCGCTGCAGTGGACCTGAAGCTGTTCGCCGGCAAGCAGTGAGGTAAGGCGGGTCGTGATCATCCGGTGGTCGGCGCGATCTCGGCGCGACCACCGGGTGAAGTGGTGGACTGGTGTGGTGGTGGTTGTCCGGACACCGCCGCGTTCCTGCCGCTGGCTCGCAAGAGGGCCCGGCACCAGCGGCCTCATCGACGGGGTCGCCTTGCTCCGCTTGCGGATTCCGACCGGGCGGTAGCCAGACAATCGGCTCCGGACGC
>JAJZGE010000066.1 GCA_021798675.1 Pseudomonadota bacterium
CAGCGGCGACCAACGGGCGCAGTTCACCCACCAGCTGGCGACCCTGCTCGGCGCGGGCCAGCCGCTCGATCGCGCGCTGGGCATCCTGCTCGACCTGCCCGAGGGCGAGCGCGCGCAGAAGCTGATCGAGCACGTGCGCGACCGCGTGCGCGGCGGTATGCCGCTGTCGCAGGCACTGGACGAGGAACACGGCGTGTTCCCCAAGCTGTACATCGCATTGGTGCGCGCGGGCGAGGCCGGCGGTTCGCTGGAGGACACGCTGCGCCGGCTGGCCGACTACCTCGAACGCTCGCAGGAGCTGCGCGGCAGCATCATCAACTCGTTGATCTACCCGGCCTTCCTGCTGGTGGGCGTGTTGGGTTCGCTGGTATTGCTGCTGGCTTACGTGGTGCCGCAGTTCGTGCCGATTTTCCAGGACATGCAGGTGCCGCTGCCATGGATCACCCAGGCGGTGCTGGTGCTCGGGCAGACCCTGCAGTCGTGGTGGTGGCTGATCCTGCTGCTGCTGGTCGGGGGGGCCTTTTTCCTGCGCATGCGTTTGCGCGAGCCCGCCGCGCGGCTGGCCTGGGACGCCCGCCTGCTGCGCCTGCGCGTGGCCGGTCCGCTGCTGCTCAAGGTGCAGACCGCGCGTATCGCGCGCACGCTGGGCACCTTGCTGAAGAATGGCGTGCCGCTGCTGGGCGCGCTGGCCATCGCGCGCCAGGTCGCTTCCAACCGCGCGCTGGACGCGGCGCTGGCGCAGGCGCACGAACAAGTGAAGGAGGGCTCCGGCCTCGGCTTCGCGCTGGGGCAGTCCAGGCTGTTCCCGCGGCTCGCGCTGCAGATGGTGCAGGTGGGCGAGGAAGCCGGCGAGCTCGACGGCATGCTGCTCAAGGTGGCCGACACCTTCGAGCTGGAAAGCCGCCGTTCCATCGACCGCCTGCTCGCCGCGCTGGTGCCCGCGCTCACCGTGGTGATGACCGTGCTGGTGGGCCTGATCATGGCGGCGATCCTGCTGCCGCTGCTGAGCCTGACCAGCAACATCCAATAGCCGCCGCACATCGTTTCCGGAGTTCGACATGACGAGGTCTTGCATGCAGTACAAACATCTTCGCCCGCTCCGCCGTTCCGGCGGCTTCACCCTGCTGGAAATGCTCGCGGTGATCGTGCTGATCGGCATCGTCGGCACGGTGGTGGTGACCGCGGTCGGCAAGAACATGGACAAGGGCAAGTACGGTGCCGGCAAGGCCCAGCTGGTCACCCTCAGCCAGAAGATCGAGAACTACGCGCTGGACAACGGCACGCCGCCGCAGCAGCTGCAGGATCTGGTAACCAAGCCGTCGAACGCGCCGAACTGGCAGGGCCCGTATGCCAAGGATTCGGAACTGAAGGATCCGTGGGGTCATGCCTTCGGCTACAAATACCCCGGCGAGCACGGCAGCTTCGACCTGATCTTCTATGGCCGCGACGGCAAGCCCGGCGGTGACGGCTACGACAAGGACGTGGGCAACTGGCAGTAAGCAGCCGGCATGCGTCGCGCAGTGCACCAGCATCGCCCGTCCGCCTTCCCGCATGCGGTAAGGCGGGCGGGCGGCTTCACCCTGCTCGAGATGCTGGTCGTGATCCTGCTGATCGGCATCGCCGCGGCGGCGGTGGCGGTGTCGGTGACGCAGGGGCTGGCCAGCGCGCGCATCAACGCCGCCAGCGGCGAGATCGCCGCCGCGCTGCGCGCCACCCGGGCGCAGGCGATCGTGCAGGGCAAGGAGCAGCACTTCGACGTCGACGTCCGCGCCGACACCTACAGCGACCCGAAGCGCAAGCACGTGCGCCTGCCCAAGGGCCTCAAGCTCTCCATCACCAGTGCGCTGGAAGACCGCCCGAACCAGCATGTCGGGCGCATCCGCTTCTTTCCCGACGGCAGCTCCACCGGCGGCCACATCATCCTGCGGAGCGGTCGCCGCCAGTGGCGCATCAACGTGTCGTGGCTCACCGGGCAGGTCGCCGTGGTCGACCGGGTGGTGGCGCAATGAGACGCCAGCGCGGCTTCAGCCTGCTCGAAGTGATCGCCGCGATGCTGCTGCTGGCGATTGCCTTCGCCGCGCTGATGAAGGTGGCCGGCGGCGCGATCGCGCTGTCGCGCAACGCGGCGGCGCACGACGAGGCGGCGCTGTGGGCGCGCAGCCTGCTCGACAGCGCCTACGTTACCGAGCCGTTGCGACCGGGCAGCCGTTCCGGCGAGGTCGATCACCGTTACCGCTGGCAACTGGACGTGGCGCCGTGGGATCCGCCCGGCCCGCGCCCGCAGGGCGCGATGCTGCAGCTGTACAAGCTCGACCTCACCCTGCGCTGGGGCAACCATGCTCACCCGCAGGTGGCGCGTTTCAGCACCCTGCGTCTCGGCGGCCCGCCGGCAAGCGGCGGCCAGGCACCATGAAGCGCCAGCGCGGCTTCACCCTGCTGGAAGTGCTGGGCGCCATGGCGCTGCTGGCATTGCTGCTGGTGGCCGTGTACGGCGGCGTGCGCAGCGCGATCCACGGCGTGCATTCGGGCAGCGCGGCGATCGCGCGGATCGACGGGATCGGCTCCGCCCAGCGTTTCCTGCGCAGCGAGCTGGCCCAGGCGCTGGCGCAGCCGATCAGGCACGACGACCAGGGGCGGCCGGTCTATTTCAGCGGCAGCGAACACGAGATGCGCTACGTCGCACCGCTGCCGGGCTACCTCGGCAAGCTGGGCCCGCAGCTGCAGGTGCTGAAGCTGGTGGACGACGGCAAGGGCGGCCAACGGCTGGAGCTGAGCCTGGCGCTGCTGCCGCCGGACGGACAGCCGCCGAAGCCACTGGGCAAGCCGCAGGTGCTGCTCGACCACGTCAAGGCGGGCAGCTTCGGCTACCGCGGCCGCGATGCACAGAACCGCGAACTGCCGTGGGCCGACGACTGGGCGGACGGCCAGCGCCTGCCGCAACTGGTACGCGTACGCCTGCAGCTGCAGGACGGTTACGACTGGCCGGAGCTGGACGTGCCGCTGCGGGTCGACGCCTCGGCCGTGGTCGGCCGGATCGGCCTGTTGCCGGGCAGCATCCCGTTCCATGGCGGTGGCCCATGAGGCGGCGCGCGGACCAGCGTGGCGTGGCCCTGCTGCTGGTGCTGTGGGCGTGCACCCTGCTGGCGATCCTGCTTGGCGGCTACGCCATGCTGGCGCGTACGCATGCCTTGCAGACGCGTTACCAGTTCGCCCAGACGCGTGCGCACTACGCGGCGGAGGCGGGCGTGATGCGGGCGGTCTACGCGGTGCAGGACCCCGTCGTGCAGCGCCGCTGGGTCGGCGACGGCCGCGTCTATCCGTTCCGCTTCGACGGTGCCGCGGTCAGCGTCACGGTCACCGACGAAGGCGGCAAGGTCGATCTCAATGCCGCCACGCCGGAGGTGCTGCGGGGCTTGTTTCGCGCCGCGGGGCTGGGCCAGGCCGCCGCCGCCAGGCTGGCGTCGAACGTGGTGGCGTGGCGAAGCTTTCCGGGGGCCGACGACGCCCTCGAACGCGCCGCCTACGCCGCGGCCGGCCGCGACTACGGTCCGCGCCACGGTCCTTTCGCCAGCCTGCAGGAGCTGCAACTGGTGCTGGGCATGACACCCGCGCTGTACCGGCGCATCGAACCGGACATCACGCTCTGGTCGGGCCAGGCCATTCCCGACCCGAATACCGCGCCGCCGCTGGCGCTGGCGGCGATCCCCGGGCTCGATCCGCAGCAGTTGCAGGCGCTGAAGGCGAGGCGGGCGCAGAACAGCCGCGAGGCCACGCCGGCGATCGGCGGCGGCATCACGCATAGTATCCGTGCCGAGGCCGTGCTGGCCGACGGCACGCGCGCGGTGATCCAAGCCACAATACGTTTCCAGGTCGGGGGCATGGGAACGCAGCCGTACAAGGTGTTGCGCTGGCAGGAGGGAGACGGGGAATGAGTGCTGCAATGCAGTCGCTGCGGCCGCTGCTGGATGGATGGCGCCGCGGCTGGCGGGCTTCGCCCTTGCCGGCCTTCTTTGCGTGGTGGGGCGGCGAACTGGCCGCGCTGCTGCCGCCGCGCTGGCGCGCCGCGCTGGCCGAGGGCGCCGGCTGGCATCTGCTGCAGCAGGTGGACGGCGACTGGCGGCTGCGCCGCGCGGGCCAAGCCG
Source organism: Pseudomonadota bacterium (assembly GCA_021798675.1). Next base: position 4,143 of record JAJZGE010000066.1, read on the forward strand.
AACCGCTGGCGCACTGGAGCGACAGCCTCGACGCCACGGCGCAGCAGGCTGCGCTGGCTGCCGCCTGGCGGGACACCGACCCGGAGGATCGCCGGCTGGCGCTGCTGCTGCCCGCCCAGCTGGTGCTGCGGCGCGTGCTGCATCTGCCGCTGGCGGCGCGCGGCAAGCTGCACCAGGTGGCCGGCTACGAGATGGACCGGCAAACCCCGTTCAGTACCGCGCAGGTGTATTACGCCGTGCGCGAACTGGCGCAGCCGGCGCCGGCCGGACGTTGCGCGGTGGAGCTGCTGGTGGTGCGACGCGACGCGCTGGATCCGCTGCTGGCCCGCCTCCGCGCACTGGGCATCGCGGTGGACGCGGTGGACCTGCCGCAGGACGCCGGCCGCCTCGGCGCCGACCTGTTGCCGCCGGAGCAGGCGCCGCGCCGCATGCGGCCGCGGCTGCGCCTCAACCTCGCGCTGGCGGCGGCCTGCGTACTGCTGGCGTTCCTGGCGATGGGCAGTTGGCTGCACAACCGCGAGCGCGCGCTGGCGCGCATGCAGGCCCAGGTCGATTCGATGCACGGCGAGGCACAGCAGGTGGTCGCGCTGCGCAAGCAACTGCAGGACGACGTCGGCGCGGCCGGCTTCCTGGTGCGGCGCAAGGCGCAGCGCGCCACGGTGCTCGGCGTGCTGCTCGACCTCACCAGGCGGCTGCCTTCCAGCGCCTGGCTGGAGCGCTTCAGCATCGACGACAACGGCCAGATCGGCTTCCAGGGCCAGAGCCCGCAGGCGGCGAAGCTGCTCGACCTGCTCAAGGGGTCGCCGCTGATCGACAACGCGAATTTCCAGGGCAGCATCCAGACCGACCCCACCAGCGGCAAGGAGCGTTTCTACATGGTGGCGCAGCTGCACAAGCCGGCGCCCGAGCACGCCGGCGCCGGCCAGCCTGCCGCCGGTGGGAGCGCACCATGAAGTCACTGAAGCTGACCCCGCGCGACAGCCGCATCGCCGCCATCGGCCTGTTGCTGCTGGCGCTGCTGCTGGCCTACTTCCTGCTGCTGCACTGGTGGTTCGTGGCGCCGTTGCGCGACATCGGCGCGCAGATGGACGACCTGCGCGACACGCAGAGCCGCTATGCCGCCGCGATCGCCGAAAAGCCGCAGCTGCAGCGGCGCATCGCCGCGCTTGGCGCCGGCCGGGCCGCCAGCGATGCCTTCCTGCCCGAGCACGACCCGAACACCGCCACCGCCGACCTGATGCAGCGGGTGGTCGATGCAGTGAACGCCCATACCGAGGGCGGCACCTGCACGGTGACGCAGAAGATGCCGGTGCCCGAGCCGTCGACGACGGCGGGCGAGCCTTACCGCAAGGCGGCGGTGAGCATCAACCTCAGCTGCGACATCCAGCCGCTGGTAGGCGTGCTGCAGTCGCTGGAGCAGGGCACGCCGTACCTGTTCGTGGACAGCCTCAACGTCTACCGCAACCCGGTGGCGGCGCGGCAGCAAAACCGGCCGTCGCTGGAGGTGCAGTTCGCGCTGTCGGGCTACCTGCGTCCCGCCAATCCCGCGCCGGCGGCATCGGCGCCTGCCGCCGGCGATGCCGCGGACGCAGCGGGAGCGATGCCATGAACGCCGCCAGCCAACGCCGGCTGACCCCGGTCCTGGTCATTCTCGCGCTGTTGCTGGGCATGGTATGGCTGGCGCTGCTGGCAGGTGTCGGCCGCGGCGTGCGCTGGAACGCGCCGCGCGCCGCGGCCCTGCCGCGACCGGCCGGCCGGCCAGCGGGCCTGCCGACACCGCTGCCGCTGGCGGAGTTCGCGCCGGTATGGCAGCAGTCGCTGTTCAGCCCCGACCGCAAGCCCGAGGCGCATGCCGCCAACGGCGGCAGCAGCATCGGCGACCTCTCGCTGACCGGCATCATCCTCACCCCGCACCTGCACATGGCGCTGCTGCACGACAAGAACGGCAACAAGGAGCTGCGCCTGCGCGAGGGGCAGTCGCTGCCCGACGGCAGCCTGAGCCTGGTCGAGGTGAAGCCGCGTTCGGTGATCATCGATTCGTCGCAGGGCCGCACGGAATTGAAGCTGCCTGCCGGCGCGCCGATCGACGCCGCCAAGGCGGGGCCGGCGCCCGCCGCGATGCCGTCCCCATCGCCACAGGGCGGCGCTGCCCCCGGCGCCGACAGCGTGCAGCGGGTGGAGTCGATGTCCCGGAGCGGGCCGCCCCCGCTCGCGCCGCCGCAATACAGTCCGCAGCAACTCGATCGCCTGCGCAAACTCAAGGCCGCGATCCTGCAACGCCGCGCCGCCAGCCAGGCCGCGAACCACGAAGGAGTCCACTGATCCATGTCCCGCCTGTCCGCCTTCGCGCGTTCGCGAACATCCGCCCGCCTTCGATACGGCCTGCCGCGCATGGCCGCCTTCGCCGCGCTGGTCGTCCTGTCCGGTTGTGCCAGCATGCCGCCACAGCCGGACGACGCCTCGCTGCAACGCGAGGCGATGGCCGGCACACACGCGCCGGTGCCGGCACCGTTGCCGCTCAACAACGACCGCACCACCACCACCCGCGTCGCCGCACTGCCGCAGGTCAGCCGCGGCAGCGGCCAGTTCGTGCACGCCACCGGGCTGGCTACGCCGCGCCCGGCGCCGGCCGGCGCCAACGGCGTGACCTTCAACTTCGAGAACCAGCCGGTGCAGGCGGTGGTGAAGGCGATCCTGGGCGACCTGCTGAAGAAGAACTACACCATCGTGCCCGGCGTGCAGGGCAACATCTCCTTCTCCACCTCCGAGCCGGTGGACGCCAGCCAGGCCCTGCCGATCCTGGAGACCCTGCTGTCGTGGACCAACAACGCCCTGGTCGAGCGCAACGGCAGCTACGTGGTGCTACCGGCCAAGGACGCGGTGGGCGGCAACCTGGTGCCCAGCCTCGGCGCCGCGGCGCCGGCGGGCGGCCTGCAGGCGCGGCTGTTCCCGCTGCACTACATCGCCGCGGCCGAGATGCAGAAGCTGATCAAGCCGTTCGCGCGGCCCGACGCGGTGCTGCTGGTCGATTCCGCGCGCAACGTGATCGTGATGGCCGGCACGCCGGACGAGCTGGCGAACTACCAGCGCACCGTCAGCACCTTCGACGTGGACTGGCTGCGCGGCATGTCGGTAGGCGTGTTCAGCCTGCAGCACGCCGACGTCGAGCAGCTGATGCCCAAGCTCGACGAGATGTTCGGTCCCAAGGGCGACACCCCGCTGGCCGGCATGCTGCGCTTCATCCCGATCAAGCGCACCAACGCGCTGGTGGTGATCAGTACGCAGCCGAACTACGTCGACGAGGTGGGCAACTGGATCGCCCGCATCGACCAGGGCGGCGGCAACCAGCCGCAGCTCTACGTGTACGACGTGCGCAACATCAAGGCTTCCGACCTCGCCAAATACCTGGCGCAGATCTACGCCGGCGGCAGCGGCGATTCGGGCTCCGGCGGCGGCGAGGTCGGTCCCGGACTCAGCGCGGGCACGCTGGGCACCAACAACAACGCGCGCGGTTCGGCCAGCGGCATGGGCAGCACGGCGGGCAGCTTCGGCAGCAGCAACACCGCTGCCGGCGGCGGGGTGGGCGGCCTGGGCAGTGGCGTCGGCGGGCTGGGCGGCAATAGCGGCGGCACCGGCCTGGGCGGTGGTCTGGGCAACCGGCTTGGCGGCCTGTCCGGCGGCG
>JAJZGE010000067.1 GCA_021798675.1 Pseudomonadota bacterium
GATGCCGAGCAGCCCGGCGTGTTTCTCGATCGCTTCGAAATGCTTGTAGGCCATGATGATGTCGTCCTCAACCGGCAGCGGGCAGCGGAGCGGGTACCTGGTGCGGCATCGGCTCGGGGATCGGGACCGGAATCGGCTTGATCAGGTGCGCGCGCGCATCGGCGGCGGTATGCCACAGGTTCCAGGCCATCACCCACATGCCGGACAGGATCAGCAGGCCGCCCATCCAGCGGATCAGGTACATCGGCCGGATCGCGATCAGGCTGTCGAGGAAGCCGTAGGTGAGCGCGCCGTCCGGCTGGGTGGCGCGCCACATCATGCCCTCGGTGACGCCGGCGGTCCACATCGAGCCCACGTACAGCAGCGTGCCCATCATGTGCAGCCAGAAATGCAGCTCCATGCCGCCGCGCGAATGCATTTCCGGCCGGCCCAGCGCGCGCGGCGCCATCGCGTAGAGCGAGCCGATGGTGATCATCGCCACCCAGCCGAGCGAGCCCGAATGCACGTGGGCGATGGTCCAGTCGGTGTAGTGCGACAGCGAGTTCACCGTCTTGATCGCCATCATCGAACCCTCGAAGGTGGCAGCGGCATAGAACACCAGCGACATCACCATGAATTTGGCGGCGGGGTCGGTCTTCAGCCGCCACCACGAGCCGTTGAAGGTGAGCAGCCCATTGGCCGCCGAGCCCAGGCTGGGCATCAACAGGATCAGCGAGAACGCCATGCCCACCGACTGCACCCAGTCCGGCAACGCGGTGTACATCAGGTGGTGGGCGCCGGCCCACATGTAGACCGAGATCAGCGCCCAGAAATTGACGATCGAGAAGCGGTAGCTCCACAGCGGTTGCTGCGCCTGCCGCGGCACGAAGTAATACATCATGCCGAGGAAGCCGGCGGTGAGGAAAAACGCCACCGCGTTGTGGCCATACCACCACTGCACCATCGCATCGACCACGCCCGAGTAGATCGGGTAGGACTTCCACATCGACACCGGCAGCGCGAGGTTGTTGACGATGTGCAGCAGGCCCACCGCGATGATGAAGGCGCCGTAGTACCAGTTCGCCACGTAGATGTGGCGGATGCGCCGGCGCGTGAGGCTGGCGAAGAACACCACCCCGAAGCTCACCCACACCACCGCGATCAGCAGGTCGATGAGCCATTCCGGTTCGGCGTACTCCTTGCTCTGGGTGATCCCCAGCGGCATCGTCACCATCGCCAGCACGCAGATCAGCTGCCAGCCCCAGAAGGTGAACTCGGCCAGCCGGCCCAGTGCCAGCCGCGCATGGCCGGTGCGCTGCACCACGTAATAGCAGGTGCCCATCAGCGCCGAGCCGCCAAACGCGAAGATCACGCCGAAGGTGTGATCGGGGCGGATCCGGCTGAAGGTCAGCCACGGGATATTGAAGTTCAGTGCCGGCCACATCAGCTCGGCGGCGGCGTAGACCCCGAACGACATGCCGACGATGCCCCAGACCGCCGCGGCCAGCAGAAACAGCCGCACGACGCGGTCGTTGTAGTACTCGGTATTCGGCATGGCCGCCCCTGGTCAGTGAATGGCTGCATTGTCCGAATCCGCGGACGCTGCGAATTGATGAGGATCAAGAAAAAACGCGATTTCTTTCGTCATGCGCAGAAAGTGGCGTGGCCCGGCTGCGCCGACGATCTGGCGTGATGCAGCAGGCGACCCGCCATAGTCACCCTCGCGGTGGCGCGACACAAGGAATTGCGCGGAACATGCCTCGCTGTTCCGGGAGCGTCAAACTGATCGGGTATCCTTGGCGCGTCGTCGCGGGTGGCCGCGACCCGTTTTCCGGTTGCCTTCATGAGTGAGCTTGTTTCGCAGAAACCGCGCCTGGCCGAGCCGGGGTCACGTCGCGCCAGCGTCGGCGTGACAATCGGCAAGGTGCGGGTCGGCGGTGGTGCGCCGATCGTGGTGCAGTCGATGACGAACACCGACACCGAGGACGCTGCCGGCACCGCCAGACAGATCGCCGAGCTGGCCCGCGCCGGCTCGGAGCTGGTGCGCATCACGGTGAACACGCCGGCCGCCGCGGCGGCGGTGCCGCGCATCGCCGAGCGGCTCGCGATGATGGGCGTGGAGGTGCCGCTGATCGGCGACTTCCACTACAACGGCCATCAGTTGCTGGAAGCCGAGCCCGCCTGCGCGCAGGCGCTGGCGAAGTACCGCATCAACCCCGGCAACGTGGGCTTTGGCAAGAAGAAGGACAGCCAGTTTGGCGCGATCATCGAGAAGGCCATCCAGTACGGCAAGCCGGTGCGCATCGGCGCCAACTGGGGCTCGCTCGACCAGAGCATGGTCGCCGCGCTGATGGATGAGAACGCCAGGCGTGCCGAACCGTGGGACGCCGCCCACGTGGCGCGCGAGGCGCTGCTCCGCTCGGCGCTGGACTCCGCCGTACGCGCCGAGCAGATCGGCCTGCCGCGCGAGCGCATCATCCTGTCGTGCAAGGTGTCGGGCGTGCAGGAACTGATCGCGGTGTATCGCGACCTGGCCGCGCGCTGCGACTACGCGCTGCACCTGGGCCTGACCGAGGCCGGCATGGGTTCCAAGGGCATCACCGCGTCGAGTGCCGCGCTGGCGGTGCTGCTGCAGGAAGGCATCGGCGACACCATCCGCATCTCGCTCACGCCCGAGCCCGGCGCGGCGCGCAGCGGCGAGGTGATCGTGGCGCAGGAGCTGCTGCAGACGATGGGCCTGCGCTCGTTCACGCCACTGGTCACCGCGTGCCCCGGCTGCGGCCGCACCACCAGCGAGTTTTTCCAGGTGCTGGCGAAAACCGTGCAGGAGCACGTGCGCGAGCAGATGCCGCTGTGGCGGGTCAAGTACGACGGCGTCGAGAACCTCACGCTGGCGGTGATGGGCTGCATCGTCAACGGTCCGGGCGAGTCCAAACATGCCAACATCGGCATCTCGCTGCCGGGCAACGGCGAGGCGCCGGCGGCGCCGGTGTTCATCGACGGCGAGAAGGCGATGACCCTGCGCGGCGACAACATTGCGGCGGAGTTCGTCGGTATCCTGGACGATTACGTCGCGCGCAAGTACGCCGCCCGCGCCGGCTGAGCCCGGCGCGCCTTGCTTCAAGAATCCGATAACGCCACGCTGGACCGAACATGAGCAACCTGCCCGACTGCCCGATGTGCCACTCCTCCTATACCTACGAGGATGGCGGACTGCTGGTGTGCCCCGAGTGCGCGCACGAGTGGTCGAGGGAGGCGACCGCCGCCGAAAGCGACGAGTTGATGGTGAAGGACGCCAACGGCAACCGGCTGGTCGACGGCGACAGCATCACCGTGATCAAGGACCTCAAGGTCAAGGGTTCGTCCCTGGTGGTCAAGGTCGGCACCAAGGTGAAGAACATCCGCCTGGTGGAAGGCGACCACGACATCGACTGCAAGATCGACGGCATCGGCCCGATGAAACTGAAGTCGGAGTTCGTGCGCAAGGCCTGAGCCGGCTCCGTGACTGCCGCGGGTGAATCCAGCGAGGTGCAGGTGGACCAGCGCGGTGCGTGAACACGCCATCGCCAGCCGCAAACTGGTCACCGATCGCGCCATCCTCGACGCCGTGCTGGCGCGCCGGCCACGCAGCGTCATCGATCTCGGTTGCGGTGAGGGCTGGCGGGTGCGCGCGCTGGTGATGCAGGGTGTCGACGTGCTCGGCATCGGCGCCGTCCCGGTGCTGGTCGATGCGGCGCGCACGGCGGGCGGCGGCCGTTTCCTCGCGATGGACTGCGCCGACGTCGCGGGTGGTGCGCTGCGCGAGCGTGCCGGCGCGCTGTCCTGCAATTTTTCCCTGCTTGGCGGCGAGTCCGTGGATACCTTGCTGCGTGCCACGCCTTCCCTGCTCATGCCAGGCGGGTGCGCTGTTGGTGCAGACTGCGGGGACGCGCCCTACGTGGACGGCTGGCGCGAAGGCTCGTGGGCCGGTTGTGGCGAGGGCTTCGAACAGGCGGCACCGTGATATTTACGCACCCTGGCGGGCTGGCTCGATGCGCTGGCGCGAGCCGGCTTGTACGTGGTGCGCATGGTCGAGCCGCTGCATCCGTCGACGGGAAAACCTGCGTCGCTGATCCTGGTGGCCGAGGCGCGGCACTGATCCCTGCACGAGCTCGCGGGCCGTCATCGCGACCCGCCGCAGGCTAGTGGTATCGGGCGACGCCGAGGCGGAATCAGCGCGCGGCCAGGACGCCGCGAGGCGATAGCAAGGACTCGGCGCCGCTCCAGCTGCCCACGCGGCCGCGCAGGGCGACGAGTCGCGTCGCTTCACGCAGGTAGTCTTCCCGCAGCATTTCCTCGGCACCGAGGCTCAGCGTGTGCGCATTGGCCACCTGCGCATCGATCAGCGGCCAGCCCCACGACTGCAGCAGGGCCGCCAGGGACACCAGTGCGACCTTCGAGCCGCCGCTTTCGGCGCTGAACATCGACTCGCCGCAGAACAGCCGGCCCACCGCCACGCCGTAGATGCCGCCGACCAGCCGCGCGTCTTCCCATACCTCCACGCTGTGCGCGTGGCCGAGCCGGTGCAGCTGCACATAGGCATCGATCATCGCCGGCACGATCCAGCTGCCGCCGCCGTCGTCGCGCGGTGCAGCGCAGGCACGGATCACCGCCTCGAACGCGTGATCCACACTGACCCGCCACGACTTGCCACGCAGTTGCCGGCGCAGGCTGCGGTTGACGCGCAAGCATTCGGTGCGGAACACGCAACGCGGATCGGGCGACCACCACAGGATCGGCTCGCCCGCGCTGAACCACGGAAAGATGCCGTGCCGATACGCCACCAGCAGGCGCTCCGGCAACAGATCACCGCCGAACGCGAGCAGGCCGTTCGGCGCGGCCAGCGCGCCGCGCGGATCGGGAAACGGCTCGACGACATCGGCACGCAGCTGTGGCAGCACGATCATGGCGCGCCGCGGCTTGCCTGGGCGTGGCCTGCTTCGCCATCGCCCGATTGACCATCGCCTGATTGGTACGGCGAGTGCGCCAGCAGCTGCGCGCGGTACGCCTCGCGCGCACGCGCCTCGTGCACCAGCGCCTGGCGCACCGCCGCGTCGAAGCTCTCGTTCACCAGGTAGTGGCGCGAGTGCGTGCGGTTGGGCAGAAAGCCGCGCGCCAGCTTGTGCTCGCCCTGGGCACCAGGCTCGAAGGTGTGCAGCCGATGGGCGATGCAGAACTCGATGCCGCGGTAGTAGCACAGCTCGAAGTGCAGTCCGGGCAACTCGACCACGCTGCCCCAGTAGCGACCGTAGAGCGTGTGCGGGCCCAGCATGAACAGCGCCATCGCCACGATGCGGCCGTCCTGCCGTGCCGTCGCCACCTGCACCCGATCGCCCAGCGCGCGGCCGAGGTGGTGGAAAAACGCCGGCGTCAGCGCCGCGTGGTTGCCCTTCAGCTCGAAGGTGGTTGCGTACAGCGCGTGCAGCGTGCGCCAGTCGCCGTCGCTGAGCGTGCTGCCGGCCTCCATCGCGATCTGCAGGCCGCACTCGCTGGCCTGGCGGCGCTCCTGGCGGATGTTTTTGCGCTTCTTGCCGGTGAGCGTGGCGAGGAAGGCCTCGAAGTGCGGGTAGTCGCGGTTGTGCCAGTGGAACTGCCAGTCGAAACGCTGCAGCCAGCGCGCGTCGAACGCGGGCAGGTCGGCCGGCTGCAGGAAGTTGACGTGCACCGAGGACAGCCCCAGTCGTTCGGTTTCGGCAACCAGCGCGGCGACCAGCCTCACCTTGTCGCCCGGCTCGCGCGCCAGCAGGCGCGGGCCCGGCACAGGCGAGTAGGGCGCGGCGCCGAGCAGTTTGGGGTAGTAATCGCCACCGGCGCGCTCGAAGGCATCGGCCCAGGCGAAGTCGAACACGAACTCGCCGTGGGAGTTGCCTTTCAGGTAGGCCGGCACGGCGGCCACCAGACGGCCGTGCTCGAACCGCGCCAGATGGTGCGGCCGCCAGCCGTAGTCCTGGCGCAGGCAGCCGTGTTCCTCCATGCCGCGCAGAAAAGCATGGCTGACGAACGGGTTGCCGTCGTCGATCAGCGCATCCCACTGGGCTGGGTCGATGTCGGCGAGGCTGTCGAGTACGCGCCATTCAGTCATGCGTTGACCTTGCCACAGGTAGGCCTCACGGCGCGCACCGTGACCGCGGCTCAGCCGACCGGCGTCTGCTGGTCCAGCCAGCGTTCGGCGTCGAGAGCGGCCATGCAGCCGAAGCCGGCCGAGGTGATCGCCTGGCGATAGACATGGTCGGCCACGTCGCCGGCGGCGAACACGCCGGGCACCGAGGTCATCGTGGCCATGCCGTCGAGGCCGGTGCGGATCCTGATGTAGCCGTCGCGCATGTCGAGCTGGCCTTCGAAGATACCGGTGTTCGGCGTGTGACCGATCGCCACGAAGAAGCCTGTCGCCTCGATGTCGCGCGTGACGCCGGAGTTGACGTCCTTCACGCGCACGCCGGTGACGCCGGAGTCGTCGCCCAGCACTTCGTCGATGCTGTGGTTCCAGACCAGCTCGATCTTGCCGGCGGCGGCCTTCTCGAACAGTTTGTCCTGCATGATCTTCTCGGCGCGCAGCTTGTCGCGGCGATGCACCAGGGTGACCTTGCGGCAGATGTTGGACAGGTACAGCGCCTCCTCGACCGCGGTGTTGCCGCCGCCGATCACCACCACGTCCTGCTCGCGGAAGAAGAAGCCGTCGCAGGTGGCGCAGGCGGACACGCCCTTGCCCTTGAACTTCTCCTCGCTGGCGAGGCCCAGGTACTTGGCGGTGGCGCCGGTGGAAATGATCAGCGCGTCGGCGCTGTATTCGCCGGAATCGCCCTTCAGCCGGAACGGCCGCTGCTTCAGGTCGACGCTGTGGATGTGGTCGAAGATCATCTCGGTGTGGAAGCGTTCGGCATGCTCGGCCATCCGTTTCATCAGCGCCGGGCCCTGCAGGCCCTCGACGTCGCCGGGCCAGTTGTCGACGTCGGTGGTGGTCATCAGCTGGCCGCCCTGCTGCAGGCCGGTGATCATGGTCGGCTTGAGGTTGGCGCGCGCAGCGTAGACCGCCGCGGTGTAGCCGGCCGGGCCGGAGCCGAGGATCAGCAGGCGACTGTGCTTGGGGGTGGCGCTCATTGGGTATAATCCTCGGGTTTGCTGGCAGCTTTGATCGCTTTCGGCACGTCGCCCGGCTCGGTGTCATGAGAGTGTGGCGGGACGGATCGGCGCTTCGAATCCGCAAGGATGGGGAAGCGGGCACCCCGATTCAAGCTCTGCGGCGATTGCTGCTTCCCCAACCTGGCCTGGCGGCCACAAGTCGCCAGCGCATATCGAACTCCACAGGACTGCCCCCATGCGTATCGGTATCCCCTCCGAAACCAAGACCCTCGAAGGTCGCGTTGCCCTGGTTCCCGCCGCCGCCGCCGACCTGGTGCGGCGTGGCCACGAAGTGTTCCTGCAGTCCGGCGCCGGGCTGAAGAGCGGCTTTGCCGATGAGGCCTATGTCAGGCAGGGCATCACCATCGTGCCCGACGCGGCCGCGCTGTACGAGGCTGGCGAGCTGATCGTCAAGGTGAAGGAGCCGGTGGCCGGCGATCTGGCCTTGCTGAAGAAGCATCACCTGCTGTTCTGCTACCTGCACCTGGCAGCCGAGCCGGCGCTGACCAGGAGCCTGCTCGACATCGGTCTCACCGGCGTGGCGTTCGAGTCGGTGGAAGAGGCCGGCGGCCTGCCGCTGCTGCTGCCGATGTCGGTGATCGCCGGGCGTATCGCCACCCAGGTTGGCACCACCCTGCTGCATCGTCCGCAGGGCGGCAAGGGCAAGCTGCTCGGCGGCATGAGATC
>JAJZGE010000068.1 GCA_021798675.1 Pseudomonadota bacterium
CCAGCGCGGGTTGAAACGGCCGGCGGCCGGCGCGCTGGCGAGCGGCCCGGCGCGTGCGGCATACTCGCCGCAGCCCCGCGCGGCGGGTCGCCTTGACATCACTGCACCGGTGCACCCGCCTTGAATTTCAGTATGTCGTCGCTGCTCTGGGGCACGCTGTTCGGCTCGCTGGGCTTTGGCTACTTCCTCTACGGCAAGAAGCAGGGCGCCGTGATGCCGCTGGTCTGCGGGCTGCTGCTGATGGTGTTTCCCTACTTCATTTCCAACAACGTGCTGGTGGTGCTGGTGGGCCTGGCGCTGGCCGCGATTCCCTGGTTCATCGGACGCTGAACCGGGTCACCGGTCGGCGCATCGCGGACAGCCGCCGCGGCAGGTTGCAGCGCCGCATGCGATGGCCGGCCGGTTGTGTCGGATTTCCGCTGATCCGGCCATCAGGACAGGGCGCATTCCCGCTGCATTCCGGCATCGATCACCCAAGGGAGTCGCCACCCTGCGCATGGTACGCAAGCCTGTTTTTGCGGCGCTCGTGGTGGTCGCCGGCCTGAGCCTGGCCGGCGCTCCGGTAGTCAAGATCAGCAAGAGCGTCACCATCCACGCCACGCCCGCGGCAGTGGAGGAGAAGGCGCGGGACTTCAACGCGCTCAACACCTGGCACCCGGCCGTGGCCAAGGACGAGATCGTGGCCACCAGCAACAACCAGCCGGGCGCCGAGCGCAAGCTGACGCTGGACAACGGTGGCACGGTGGACGAGAAGCTGCTCAGCTTCGACGACGCGCACCACCGCTTCAGCTACGCCATCGTGGGCGGTGTGCTGCCGGTGAGCGACTACAGCTCCACCTTTCGCATCGCGCCAGTGGGCAAGGACAGCGCCTGGGTCACCTGGTCCGGCACGTTCAAGCGCAAGGACAGCGGCGCCAGGCCCGCTGCCGATGCCAGCGCCACCACCGCGATGTACAGGGGCATGCGTGCCGGCAGCTTGCCGGCGCTCCGGTAGACCTCGACCATCGAGATCAGCTCCATGCACATGAACAGCAGCAGGTCGCTCACCCCGGCGTGACCGGCGGCCGGCATTTGGCGCACCTCGCCCTAGCCGACACCCAGCGTGGCCACCAGGATGGTCAGCAGGCCGAGCTTTTCGATGATCGAAAACACGCGTCCGACCGGCGCAGTGCGCATGGCGTGTCCCCGGCAAGATCAGCGGATGGGGTGACGGCGGTCGCTCGGCGGCGCCGTAGCGACACGACCGAGTGAAAGCCTGGCCGCACCGACAGCACCACACCGCCGTGGCCACGGATCGCGCTGACTCACGCCGCCATGGCAGTGTGCAGCCGCCTGACTGCCGGCGGCATCTTTGCGAGCCGCCATCGCGCCGGATCAGCCAGCAGCGCGGCGTGCTGCGTGCGCTGGCGGGCGAGCTTGGCTTGCATCTTCAGCTGCGGTGGCGCGTGGCTGAAGCGCAGCCGCAGTTCGGCCGCGCCGGCAAACGCGGCGCGGCGGGCCAGACAGGCATGATGGGCCGTGCGGTAGGCCAGCGACAGCGCCGCGCCGTGGAACGGCGAGGCAGCGTACTCGGCGTGCAGCCAGCCGAGCTGGGCGGCGGCGCGCAGCGCGATCTCGGCATTTGCGGCGCATTCGTCCGCCTTGCCGCAAGGCACGGCCCAGGCAGCCTCAAGCGCGCGTACCAGCGTGCGGTATTCGGACCCGTTCAGCGGCCGCTGCAGGCACGGCAGCCGGGCGCGCGCTTCCAGCCAGGCCTGATCCGCGTCAGGCAGTGCGTGCGAGCGTGAGCTGGCGAGGTTGATTGCACGCAGCTGCGACACGCCCTGCTGCGCGATCAGCTCCTGCACCAGCTGCTCGTGGCTCAGCGGGCGGAGGCGATTGAAACCGTCGCGATCGACCCAGCGCATCAGCTCCACCGGGTCGATCAGGCGCCGATCCGGCCCCGGCCGCTGGAAGCCGTCACGCTCGATGGCGTCGTGCAGGTGGCGCCTGACCGGCGCGACGCCGCGGACCCTGGCGTGCATCAGCCGCTGCAGCAGCACCTCCGCTATCACCAGTTGCTCATGATAAGCGGCGTGCCTGAGATGATCGCCGGGGCCGGTGAAGTAGACGAAGCGAAAGGGGCGCGAGCCAGCAGGCGGTGACGCGAATGCCGACTGCTTCCGGCGGGTCATCGGTGAATTCACTGCGTATTCCTTGAGGCGGGATCGGGTGCCGACAGGGCGCCAGAGCGTGCTGCATGCGTGACTGGAGCTCAGCGTAGAACGATCCGCCCGGGCGAAATAACCGCTGCGTCACACGAATTGATACGGCAGGCCAATTTGCAGGGATGCAGATCAACCCCCGCCGGCTCCGGCGCGCCGAGATTCGAAGCTGGGTGCAACCGGATCGCCCCGCGCTCCGTACAAGAGGCATCAACTCACGGTGGAACTCTCATGACCCAAGCCGTCTGGATCACTGGCGCCTCCGGGGCGATCGGCAGCGCCCTGGCGCACCGGCTGGCGGCGCGCGGCGTGCCGCTGGTGCTTACGGCCCGCGATCCGGCGCGGTTGGACGCGCTGGCCGCCACGCTGCCCACCGAGCTGCTGACGCTGCCCGGCGACCTCACCGATGCGGCCACCGCCGGCGCGCTGCTGGAAACCGCGCAGGCCGCGCTGGGACCGCTCAGCGGCTTGGCGCACTGCGTCGGTTCCACCCTGATCCGGCCGCTGCACCTGACCGCGGAGGCGGATCTGCAGGCGATCTTCCAGCTCAACTACTTCAGTGCCTTCCACGTGCTGAAGGCGTTCGTGGGCGCCGCCCTGAAGCACAAGCAGCCGGCCAGCGCGGTGCTGGTGGGCACGCTGGTGGCGCAGGCCGGCTTTCCCAACCACGAGGCGATCGCCAGCGCCAAGGCGGCGGTGGCGGCGCTGGCGATGAGCGCAGCGGCCACCTACGCCGAGCGCGGCATCCGGGTCAACTGCGTGCATCCCGGGCTGACCCGCTCGGCGCTGTCGGCGCGACTCACCGGGACGCCGGAGGCGATCGAGCGCAACGCAAAGATGAACCCCATGGGCCGCGTCGGCGAGGGCGCCGACAGCGCCGCGCTGATCGATTTCCTGCTCGGCGACGAGGCGCGCTGGATCACCGCCCAGCAGCTCGGCGTCGACGGCGGCCAGTCGGTGATCCACCCGTTGCCTAAGGGCTGAGCATGCGACGCAAGGCCGAGCTGGCGGGCAAGCTGTGCGCGGTGTGCCAGCGCCCGTTCGCTTGGCGCCGGAAGTGGGCGCGCGTCTGGCACGAGGTGCGCTACTGCAGCGAACGTTGCCGCCGCCAGCGCGCACCGCACGACGGCAGCAGCGGCGCATCGCGATGACCTGTCTGCGGCTGCTGCTCGGCGACCAGCTCAACGCCGGCCACGCGTGGTTCGGCGAGCGGCGCGACGACGTCGTGTACGTGCTGATGGAGGTGCGCAGCGAAACCGATTACGTGCGCCACCACGCGCAGAAGGTGCTGGGCATCTTCGCCGCGATGCGCCGCTTCGCCGAGGCGCTGGTGCAGGGCGGGCATCGGGTCGAGTACCTGCGCATCGGCGAGCCACGCAATCGACACAGCTTCGCCGCCAACCTGGACTGGCTGATTCCCGAGCTGCAGGCCACCCGGCTGGAGCGGATGGAAGCGGACGAGTGGCGCGTCGAGCAGGCGCTGATCGATGCCTTCGCCGCCAGCGGCCTGCCCGGCAGAGTGGTCAGCGCCGGGCATTTCCTGCTCGAACGCGACGAGGCCGCCGCGCGCTTCGCCAGGAAAGTGCCGCGGATGGAGTTTTTCTACCGCGACCTGCGCCGCCGCCACCGCATCCTGCTCGATGCCGACGGCGGGCCGCTGGGTGGGCGCTGGAACTACGACGCGGAAAACCGCGCGAAGTGGCCCGGTGATCCACCCGCACCGTCGTGGCCGTGGCAGCAGCACGACCTGCGCGCGCTGTGGGACGAGATCACCGCCGCCGGCGTGCAGACGCTCGGCGAGCCGTCGGCGCAGTCGTTCGGCTGGCCGCTCACGCGGCGCGAGGCGCGGGCGTGGCTGGCCGATTTCATCGCGCAGCGGCTGGCGCACTTCGGCCGCTACCAGGATGCGATCAGCGGGCGCTCGGCCACACTGTTCCACGCCGGGTTGTCGTTTGCGCTGAACCTGAAGCTGCTGCACCCGCGCGAGGTGATCGACGCCGCCCTTGCCGCGTACGAGTCCGGTCGCGCCGATCTCGCCGCCACCGAGGGCTTCGTGCGGCAAATACTGGGCTGGCGCGAATTCATCCGCGGCATCTACTGGGCGCGCATGCCCGGCTACGCCGCGCTCAACGCGCTGCAGGCAAAGCGCGCGCTGCCGGCATGGTTCTGGAGCGCCGACACCCGCATGGCCTGCCTGCGCGCGGCGATCGGCCAGTCGCTGACGCTGGGCTACGCGCACCACATCCAGCGGCTGATGCTGACCGGCAACTTCGCCCTGCTCGCCGGCTGCGACCCGGACGAGGTCGACCGCTGGTACCTCGGCATCTACGTCGACGCGTTCGAGTGGGTGGAATTGCCCAACACGCGCGGCATGAGCCAGTTCGCCGACGGTGGCATCGTCGGCAGCAAGCCATACAGCGGTTCGGCCGCCTACATCCAGCGACAGTCAGACCACTGCCAGGGCTGCCACTACCGCCATACGCTGCGCCACGGCGAACGCGCCTGCCCGTTCAACAGCCTGTACTGGCACTTCCACGCGCGCCACCAGCCCACGCTGGGGCGCAATCCGCGGCTGGGCATGACCTATCGCAGCTGGGAGCGGATGAGCGTGGCCGAGCGCGCGGCCACGCTGGCGCAGGCCGAGCACTATCTCGCGCGGATCGACCAGCTGTAGGCGCGCCCGCGTCTAGCGCTGGCTGGAGCGGCGCACCACCAGGGTGGCCGGCAGTACCACGCTGATCACCGGCTCGTCGCGGATCAGCCGCAGCAGGCTGTCGACCAGCACTTCGCCGGCCTGGCGGGTGTCCTGCAGCACGGTGGTCAGCGGCGGATTGACGAAGCTGGCGGTGGCGATGTCGTCGAAGCCGGCCAGCGCCACGTCCTGCGGCACGCGCAGGCCGTGGTCGCCGAGGGCGCGCATGGCGCCGATCGCGATCAGGTCGCTGGCGGCGAACACCGCGTCGAAGCCGGCTTGCTGCGTGATCAGCGTCTGCATCGCCTCGTAGCCGGAGCGCTCGGTGCTCTCGGCATTCTGCTGCAGGGCCGGGTCCAGTGCCACGCCGGCGTCGGCCAACGCTTCGGCATAGCCGCGATAGCGCTCGAAAAATTCCGGGTAATGGCTGGAGGCGTCACCCAGGAAGGCGATGCGGCGACAGCCGCGTTCCAGCAGATGGGTCGCCACGGCGTGCCCACCGCTGAAGTTGTCACAGCCGATGGAAACCCCGGGCTGGTCCGGCAGCACCGCGCCCCAGCGCACGAAACGCGTGCCCTGGGCCACCAGTTTTTCCAGCTTGTCGCGATAGGCCAGGTAGTCGCCGTAGCCGAGCAGGATGATGCCGTCGGCCTTCTTGCTGTCGGCGAAATCGGCGTGCCAGTCGCGCGAGAACTGCTGGAACGAGATCAGCAGGTCATAGCCCTGCTGGGCGCAGGCGCGGGTGATCGAGCCGAGCATCGACAGGAAAAACGGGTTGATGTGGGACTCGTCGGCGGTGGGGTCCTCGAACAGCAGCAGCGCCAGCGTGCCGGAGTACATGCGGCGCAGGCTGGAGGCGTTCTTGTCGACCTTGTAGTTGAGCTGCTCGACCGCCGCCTGGATGCGGCGGCGGGTTTCCTCGTTGACCAGCGGGCTGCCGCGCAGCGCACGCGATACGGTGGCCTGGGACACCCCGGCCAGGTGGGCGATATCGATGGATGTCGCTTTTCCCTTGCTACGCACGGTGATCCGCAACCCTATGGCAACACGGCATGACGTTGGCCATGGCGGCCTGAACGCTGCCAGCTGCTGCGAATCCTAGCTGCTTTGCCGCTCGCCCGCCGGATGATGCACTGCCGCAGCATGCGCCCGGCGGGCCGGCACCCGCCGGGCGCGTGCTCAGGCGTGCATGTCCTCCAGCTCGATGCCTTTGGTCTCGCGCACCGCGTACAGCACGAACAGCAGCGAGAGCAGCGCAAACCCCGCGTACAGCCCGTAGGCGAAGGTCAGCCCGATCTGCGCCAGCGGCGGGAAGCTGTAGCTGATCGCGAAGTTGGCCAGCCACTGCGCCGCCGCGGCCACCGCCAGCGCGGTGGCACGGATGCGGTTGGGGAACATCTCGCCCAGCAGCACCCACACCACCGGCCCCCAGCTCACGCCGAAAAACACCACGTAGGCATTCGCCGCCACCAGCGCCACCATGCCCAGCGAGCCCGGCAGGCTGAGCGCGGCGCCGCTGCCGGTGGCCTGCGAAAAGCACCATGCCATCAGCGCCAGGGTGATCGCCATGCCGGCCGAACCGATCACCAGCAGCGGCTTGCGGCCGATCTTGTCGACCAGCGAGATCGCCACCAGCGTCACCAGCACATTGACGATCGAGGTGACCACGGTGATCTTGAACGAATCGGCTTCGCTGAAACCGACCGAGTGCCACAGCGTGGACGAGTAGTAGAAGATCACGTTGATGCCCACGAACTGCTGGAACACCGACAGCAGGATGCCGATCCACACCACCGGCAGCAGGCCGGCTGCGCTGCCGCGCAGATCGCGCAGGCGCGGGCGATGCTCCGAGCGCAGGCTGTCCCCGATATCCTGCAGCTTCTTGTCCAGCGCGCTGTCGTTGTGCATGTCCAGCACCTGGCGCAGCACCACCCTGGCCTCGGCCAGCCGGTCCTTGGCCACCAGATAGCGCGGCGACTCCGGCACGCCCAGCACCAGCAGGCCGTAGATCAGCGCCGGAACCGACGCCACCAGGAACATCCAGCGCCACGCCGCCAGCCCCAGCCACAGCGGGCCGGAGGCAGCCCCGGCCATGCCAGCCAGCCAGTAGTCGCTCGACAGCGCCGCAAAGATGCCCAGCACGATCGCCAGCTGCTGCATCGAGCCGAGCCGGCCGCGGATGCGCGCCGGGGCCACCTCGGCGATATAGGTGGGCGCGATCACCGACGCCACGCCCACGCCGATGCCACCAACCAGTCGCCACAGGATCAGATCCCACGGGGCCATCGCCAGTCCGGAGCCCAACGCGCTGGCCACCAGCAGCACGGCTGCCACCTGCATGGTGCGCACGCGGCCGAAGCGGTTGGCCAGCATGCCGGCATACCACGCGCCCAGCGCCGAACCGAGCAGCGCGCAGGACACCGTGAAGCCGATTTGCGCGGCATCCAGCATGAAGGCGCCGCGGATCGCGTCGACAGCGCCATTGATCACCGCCGTGTCGAACCCGAACAGGAATCCACCCAGCGCCGCTGCCGCCGAAATCAGCACCACCCGCATCGTGGCGTGCTGCCCCAAACCGTCTGTCGCATCCGCTGTCGCCATGGTGTCTCCCCCGTGATGGTCGTCAAAGTCGCCCGATTCTGTGCCGCACCCGCATACGTGTCCGATTGAATACGTATGCATTGCTCCACCGTCGAGGTTACCCCGCCGCGTTGATCACTGCCAGAAAGTCACGGCCATAGCGCTTGAGCTTGGCTTCGCCGACGCCGCTGATGGTGGCCAGCTCGTCCTCGTTGGCCGGCAGCGCGCGCAGCATCGCCAGCAACGTGGCGTCATGAAAAACCACATAGGGCGGCACGCCGTGCTGCCTGGCCAGCTGCGCGCGCAGCGCGCGCAGTGCATCCCACA